>NZ_JBHWPL010000024.1:0-96961 GCF_043424875.1 Trueperella sp.
CGGTCAGGCCAGCGGCCTCGAGATCCTGACGGATCTGCGGGGTCAGGTTCGCAACCCACGGGTGATCCGTCGAAATGAGGGTGACTTCGGTCAGACCAGCGTCGGCGAAGACCTGCGCTGCTGCGTCGGTGTCGTAGTCGAACTGCGTTGCGGCCTCGGTGTACATCGGGTTGGTTTCCGGAAGGAATGCGGTCGAGACGATCGCATCGCCCGCGAGTGCGGTGTCAACGAGACCCTGACGGTCGATTGCCTGGTGGAATGCGCGGCGAACTTCAGCGTCACCGAACGGATCCTTGGCGGTGTTGAACATGAGGAATGCGTTGTTGTAGCCGGGGACCTCATCGAGCTCCCAGCCTGCACCAGCAAGCTGATCCTTGGTTGCCGACGGAACGGTCTCCATGACGTCGATCGTGCCACCGAGGGCAGCGGACAGACGTGCCGAGTCGTCCTTCAGGACGTCCCAGTGCATGAGCTCAACCTGAGCAGGCTTGGAGCCGTTGTAGTGCTCGTTCGGAACTGCTTCGATCGAGGTGTTGGTGATCTCGGTGTACTTGAACGGGCCGGTGCCGATCGGGTGCGCGGTCATCTCATCCTGGGTCGAGGACGCCGGGATGATCTTGACGTTGACGAGACGGTCCGTCAGGCCTGCGAACGGGTAGTTCAGCTTCACGGTGATGGTCTGGTCATCCTTGGCCTCGACCGAGTCAATGAACGTGAAGAACTGCTTGTAGATCGAGGTCTCGTCCGTGGTGCGTGCCCACGACTCGAGAACATCCTCGGTGGTCACGTCGGTGCCGTCAGAGAACTTTGCACCTTCGCGAAGCGTGATTTCGTATTCGGTGTCCGAGATTTCGACAGGCTCGCCATCAGCAAGCGCCGGGTAGACCTCGTAGGTCGCCATGTCGAACTCGTACAGACCCTCCATGACGTGCCAGTTCGCACCCATGGCCAGAGCCGATGAGGTCGTTGAGGGGTCATAGTTGGTGGTTTCGTATGCAACGCCGAGGTTGATCTGGCCCGAGGGGGCGCCGTCGCCACCTTCGCCACCTTCGCCGCCGTCGGTCGTCGTGGTATCCGTGGCGGAACCTTCTCCACCTTCGTCACTGTCGCCTCCACAGGCTGACAGCGCAAGCATCGCTGCCGCTACAACGGCAGTTGCCTTGACCCAGCGCTTTGATGAACGCATGTCGTTTCCTCTCCATCGAGTAAATGTGAAGCACCAATGCTTCAAATCGGGTAGAATGATTGTATGTTGTCAGACAAGTCGGCGCAAGTCCTTTTAACTAAATACTCTCCGACAACGATGTCGGAGCGCGCTCGTGAGCCCATTGTGGCGGTAAATCGGTCATCGGCGACGATGAACGCGATCAAGGCCTACATTTTGAATCACGCGCTTAAACCGGGAGATCCCCTGCCCACCGAGTCCGCGCTATGCGAAGATCTTCAGGTCTCTAGGTCATCGGTTCGCGAAGCTCTTCGCAAGCTCGAGGCCCTCGATATTGTCCGCGTTCACCAAGGCCGTGGATCCTTTGTGGGGTCCATGTCACTTGAGCCCATGGTTGAGACCTTGGTTCTGCGCTTCGCACTCGATACCGAGTCTGGCGCCGAATCTCTTCGCCAGGTCGTCTCCATGCGGCGCTTCATCGATCTGGGTGTGGCAGACAGCCTCGTCTCTGCGATGAAGGGGACCAAGAATCCCGATCTGGAAGAACTCGTGGAGGCGATGGTCACCAAGGCCTCGCGCTCCGAGAAGTTCACGGAGGAGGACATGGCCTTCCATACCGGCCTCGTCTCCTACCTGGATAACGAGCTCGTCACCCAGATCAACGCCTCGATGTGGCTCATCCACCAAACGTTCATTCCGGAGCTGAATGAAAGCTCGGCCGAGAGCCTGCTGCGCACCGCCCGCGCACACGAAAGCATGCTCCTGACAGCGCAAGACGGGGACGTGGAGGCATACCGAGAGGCGGTCATCGAGCATTACGAGCCGCTCGCAGGCCTGCTCGATATGGACTCATAATGTTTCGCACTCACCCCGATAGGCCGCTGTCGTATGTGAGCACTGGCGCAGGTCCGCTGGTCGTGCTGTGCCACGGCGTCACCGATTGCGCGGCCTCGCTTGCCGATCTCGTGGAGCGCCTGTCGGACCGCTACCTCGTCGTCGCTATCGATTCGCTCGGCCACGGCCTCTCGCGCCGAACCACACCCGCCGAGCGCGAAACACCGATGGCCAGCGCGCTTGCCGCGCTCGAGGACACCCTTGAGCGGCTGGTCCACGAACACGGCGTCGCCGTTGGCATTGGCCATTCCATGGGCGGCGCATTGCTAACGCGCCTGGCCGCCCGCCGCCCAGATTTGTTCGCCGGCGTGATTGGCGAGGATCCGTCGTGGCTCTCCCCCGATCAGGCCCAGCGCTATCTCGACGGCGTTCCGGGCAGCCTCGAGTATCACCGCACGCTTCGAGCCGCTCCGGCTGGCGCGCTCGAGAACAACCGCGCCGAGTATCCCTCGTGGCCCGAAACCGAACGCCCAGGCTGGCTCGCGGGCAAGCTTCAGGTGGATCTCGACTTCCTTGAAACCGGCGAAGTCGGCTTCGTGGATTGGCGCGAGTTCGCCGCCACAATCTCGGTGCCCGCGCTCATTGTGACCGGCGACGGCGACGACGTCGTGCTTGGTCACCCCGGCATAGCCGAGATTGACGCTCTCCACAATGGCAGCATTCGCACGCACCTCATCGAGGGTGCCCGCCACTGCGTGCGCCGCGAGGACGCCGAGGCGTTCCAGGCCGTCGTCGATAGCTTCTTGGATCGCGTCCATCCCGCACTGGACCCGGAAGCCGCCGTACGTGAGCCGGGTGAGCCCGCCGTCGTCGGCCCTCAGCCCAGCCAAACCGCGGAGTTCTATATCGATCCGCAGTTGCGTGGCCCGCTGGCGGAGGCGTATTACCCGCAGTGGGATCCGATCGGCACCCGCGAGCGCACGGAGGCGAACCTGCCGCCGACCGCCGCGGCCGAGGGTACCGAGCTCGACGTGCGGGAATTCGAGGGCGTGAGCGTGCGCGTGTGGAATCCGCCCGCGAGCGCCGAGCGAGTCATTCTCGCCATTCACGGTGGCGGCTTCATGGCGGGGCGCGCGGACTTCGATGATGAGCGAAACTCGCAACTCGCGGCCCGGTTGAACGCCGTCGTCGTCAGCCCGGAGTATCGGCTCGCGCCAGAACATCCGTTCCCCGCGGCCGCCGAGGACTGCCTGAGCGCCGTTCGCATGCTCGAACGCGATGGGCTCGTCGGCGAGTCGAGCCAGGCGCTACCTTTCTTTATATACGGCGATTCAGCCGGCGGCGGGCTGGCGGAAAGCGTCGGGGCCATGCTGCTCGAGGGCGAGGCGGTATCGCCAGCCGGGTTCATCATGCTCGAGCCGTTCCTTGACCCGTCGATGTCCGGCCGCTCGATACGCGTCCATCAGGACGCGCAGATGTGGAACCACATGAAGGCTTACCACGCGTGGCGGGCCTACCTTCAGGGCACGCATCCGCGCGAGCTTCCTCGACTGATCGATCACAGGGATCGCGAGCACCTCCCGCGCGTGCTGACCATCGTCGCGAGCGCGGATCTGCTGCGCGACGAGGGCATCGCGTGGACCACGGATCTCGTGGACGCCGGGTTCAACGCGCAGCTGCACATGATGGCCGGCACGTATCACGCGGGCCTGTCGATGCCGGGCACGCGCGTGTGGGAGCAGGTCCAGCAGCTCATGGAAGATTTCGTCACGGATTAAGGATAGGTATGTGGGTTTGTTCGGGTCAGATGCGTCAGGGCCTCGTGCTCGAAGCAAAGTCGTGGGCGCTGGCCGTACGCGACGGAAAGCTGCACCTGCACGGCGTGGCCGACGAACCATTTGACTACGACATCGAAGACGCGCGCGTGGCAGGCATGCACACCATCGGCGTGATTGCGCAGCCAACCACTCGCATCTTCCTTGATGGCTACGAGGTGTGGTCGGCGACGGCACCGCTGCGCGGCACACCCACCGCGCGCCAAGGAGAGCTTCACACCGTGAGCGTGCCGGGTGGGCTCGGCCCGGATGAGGTGGCCACCTTCGTCCGCGACCTGACCTCCCCTCCTACTCCGCTCGTGTCCTTTGCCTCGATGCGGTTATCCGACGACGACGCCCGCGCGATGGGCGCCCTGCCCGAGCTCGTCATTCATGCCAAGTTCCGCGTGCGCGGGCCGGGTCAATACGGCACGATCCTCGCGGCGGGCCTCGAGGGAGCCACCGTGCTCACCGCCTACATCGACGGCACGCGCGGCATCACGCTCACCTCCGAGACCACCACGGCGTTCTCGGAGGGCAACTGGTCAGATGGGCGCTGGCACCACCTCGCGCTTGCGTTCACCGGCGGCGCGATCCAGATCTGGATCGACGGCTGGCTTCACGCCCACGTGCCCGGCTCTGCCCCGCGTTTCGACAACGTGGCGATCGGCCAGGATTTGGCGGGCCGCCGCCTCATGGGCGAAGTGGGCGAGGGTGGCATCTACGGACCCATCAACGATCAGCAGATCGCCTTGCTCGCTCACCGCGCCGCGCTCTCGCAGGTGCCCGTCTTCGACTCCTACCCCACCGGCTCGTTCCATCGCATCCCGGCGCTCACGCGCACGAGCGCCGGCACGCTTCTCGCGTTTGCCGACCGCCGGCGCGATCTGCCCAACGACGCCCCGAACGCAACCGACCTCGTGCTGCGGCGCTCATTCGACGAGGGCCGCACGTGGGAACCGGTCCAGACCGTCGCAAGCTTCCCGGGCGAGGGAATCGACGGCGTGGCCGTGACGGATGCGGCCGCCGTCGAAGATAGGAACGGCCGCATTCACATGCTCGCCGACTTCTACGCGGCGCACACGGGCCTGCTGAACTCGCGCCCGGGCTCTGGCATGGACGAGCGTGGAGTGTTGCTCGAGGACGCGGACGGCACCGAATACGCGGTGCCGGGGCGGTGGCCGGCAAGCCCGACCGTCGTCATTGATAGCGAGGGCGCTCAGACCCCGTGGGTTGTGGACGCGGACGGCAGCCTCACAAAGGACGGCGAAGCCGCCGGAAACGTGCTGATTGACGGCGAGCTGCTACTCGTCAAGACCGCGCATATTGGCGTGTGGACCTCGGATGACGACGGCGCGACGTGGTCGCCCATGCGCCTGATCACCGACCAGATCAAGGATTCGTGGATGACGTTCCTGGGCATCGGCCCCGGCAACGGGATTCGCCTGGAGCACGGCGAGCACGCGGGCCGGCTGCTTGTCCCCTGCTACTTTTCCACCGAGGACGGCACCGAGCATTCGGCGGCCGCACTCATCTCCGACGACGACGGCGCCACCTGGTACCGCGGATCGTCGCCCAACGATGACCGCGAGGTGGATGGCGTGCGCGTCGACCCGCGCACGTTCACGGACTCGGCGCTGACCATGACGGAGTCGGCGATCGTCGAGGTTGGCTCCCGCGTGCACATGTTCTCGCGCTCCCAGCATCCGCGCGTGTTGCGCACCTATTCCGACGACGGCGGAACCACGTGGAGCGAGGTCGTGGAGGATCCGCAGTTGCGCGAGATCTTCTGCCAGCCCGCAGCGACCCTCGCCGACGACGGCTCGCTCGTCTTTGCCAACGCCTCGCGCATGTTGCCCTACCGCGGCTGCGGAACCGTGTACCGAGCCAATGGCGTGGGCGAGCACTGGGTGGGCAGGGCCGTCAATCCGCGCCACCACGGGTATCAATCGCTGGCGGCGTTGCCCGGCGGCGACGTCGCGATGCTGTGGGAACGGGAAACGGCGGGGATCTGGATGACGCGGGTACCTGCGGCGATCTTTTCAGTAGACTGAGGGCACAGACGAACGGAGAACCACATGATTTCCAGACTCGCCCGTCCACTACTGGCAGCCCCCTTCATTGCAAGCGGCATCGACGCCCTCATGAAACCCGCCGAGCATCGCGAGGCCGCGAATCGCGTGTTCGACGCGATCGAATCTTTCGGCGTCAAGCGCCCCTCGCAGGATCTTGTTGATCTGACGACTCGCGCCACCGGCGTCATGTTCACGGTCGCCGGCCTCACGCTTGCGCGCGGCAAGCTCCCGCGCAGCTCCGCGCTTTTCCTTGGCGCGATGCAACTTCCGGTTTCGCTGGCGCGCAACCCATTCTGGGAGCAGACGGGCCAGGAGCGCCGCCAATCGCTGAGCTCGCTCGTGTCTGCCGCTGGCCTCGTGGGCGGGGCGCTCATCGCCTCGCAGGATCGCGGAGGTAAGCCTTCGATCGCGTGGCGCGCGCAGCGCCTGGCGAAGGATGCCCGCGACGCCGCGTCCGATCGCGTAGACGCCGCCTCTGAGCGTCTGCATATTGGAGATGGTCGGTGACCTGGCCTGCGCCACATTCTGGGCCGGTCGACACGATCGTTGATATCCCCGGCTCGAAGTCTCTGACAAACCGGTATCTCGTGCTCGCCGCGCTTGGCAGCGAGCCGGTGACGATTCATCACCCGCTCGCCGCCCGGGATACCGAGCTTATGGCCGCCGCTCTCGAATCCCTCGGCGCCGTCATCATCCGCGCGGACGACTCGTGGACAATCCAGCCCGGTCCCCTTCGCGGTGGCGACGTCGAGTGCGGGCTGGCCGGCACGGTCATGCGTTTTATTCCTCCGCTGGCGGCTTTTGCGATGGAGCCCGTACGGCTCGACGGCGACCCGGCGGCGCGCGTTCGCCCCATGGGTGCGATCGTCGAGGGTCTGCGCGGGCTGGGCGTTCAGGTGGATGCCGATGAGCTCGATGGCTCGCCGGTGCTGCCCATGACCGTTCATGGAACGGGTTCGGTGGCCGGCGGCAGGTTGGAGATCGACGCCTCGGCCTCCTCACAGTTCGTCTCCGCCCTTCTCCTTGCCGCCCCGCTCATGACGCACGGGCTTGACCTGCACCATGTGGGCGAAAATTTGCCCTCCCAGCCGCACATCGCGATGACCGTGGCGGTGTTGCGCGAGGCGGGCATCGACGTCGCCGAGATGCCTGCGGACGCCCCGAACCGGTGGGTCGTCTCCCCCAACCTGCCCCAGTTGCCGGATGTCACGATCGAGCCGGACCTGTCGAATGCTGGCGCGTTCCTCGCCGCCGCGATGGTCACCGGCGGGCGCGTGTCCATCCCCCGCTGGCCGAGCCAGACCACCCAGGCGGGCGACGCCTATCGCGACATCTTCGCCGCCATGGGCGGGCGCGTCACCCTGGACGAAGGCCTGCTGACCGTCGTCGGGCCGGAAAGCATCACGCCCTACGATGCGGATATGAAGGACGTGGGCGAGCTCGTGCCGTCGGTGGCGGCCGTGGCCGCGTTCGCGCAGGGCACCTCGCACCTGCGTAATATTGGTCAGCTGCGCGGGCACGAGACGAACCGGCTCGCGGCACTGACGGCCGAGTTGGCGAAGATTGGCGTGCGAGCCTACGAAGACGGCGATGACCTCGTAATCGAGGGCGGCGGGCCCACCCGCGCGGCCGTCATCGATTCCTACGAGGATCACCGAATGGCGACCTTCGGGGCGATTCTTGGCCTTCGCATTGACGGGATCGAGGTCATTGACATCGAGACCACGTCGAAGACGCTGCCCGAGTTCGTCGCCATGTGGAATCGCGCCTTTGGAGGTCACCGTGTCGAGGCGTGACATCGGGACGGACGATCCGCGGGTTCGCGTACGCCCGGGCAAGGGCTCGCGGCCGCGAACGAAGCGCCGGCCCGACTACTCCGACGCGCGCCGGGCGCAGGTCTACCGCGTGGATCGCGGGCGTTACCACGTGACGATGGTCGACGACGCCACGCAGGTCACGGCCGTCAAGGCGCGCGAGCTGCCGCACGGCTCGATCGTCGTCGGCGATATCGTGGCGATGGCTGGCGACCTCTCGGGCCGCAAGGACACCCTCGCCCGCATTGTCGAGGTGGATGAACGCTCCACGGCCCTGCGCCGCACCGCAGAAGAGAGCGAGGCGGCCGGGACAGAGCGGGTGATCGTAGCGAACGCCGATCAGCTCGTCATCGTGACCGCCGTGGCACAGCCCGAACCTCGGCCCGGCATGATCGACCGCATTTTGGTGGCCGCCTACGACGCCGGCATGAAGCCGATCCTGCTACTGACGAAGAACGACCTGGCTGATCCCACCACGCTGCAGGCACTGTACGAGCCCCTCGACATCGATATCTACACCTCCTCGATCAATGAGGAGACGGGCGAGGCCGACATTGACGAGATCGCCGACGCGCTCACGGATCACGTGTCGGTGCTCGTTGGCCATTCCGGCGTCGGGAAGTCGACCCTCATCAACGAGCTCGTCCCCGAGGCCGCACGTGAAACCGGCGGCGTCAATGTGGTGACCGGGCGCGGGCGGCACACGTCCACGTCCGCGATGGCATTCCCGCTGGCAGATGGCGGGGCCGTCATCGACACGCCCGGCGTGCGCACGTTCGGGCTCGCCCACGTGGAACCCGAGGATCTCCTGCGCGGCTTCCCCGACCTCCAAGAGATCGCCGAGGAATGCCCGCGCGGATGCACGCACGAGGATGGGACCATCGACTGCGCATTCGACGATGTCAAGGGCGAGCGCCTCACGGCACGCGTGGAATCCTTCCGCAGGCTCCTCCACTCGCGCACCTCGATGGATCCGCACTGGGCGTAGCCGCCGCGACCTCGCCGGCCTGAATCGGCACAGCGCATAGCGGCGGGTATCGGCGCCTTTTCGGGGCGCGGCGTCTATGCTGAGGGGTATGAATACTGCACGCCACTCTGCCGATCTTCAGGTTGCGCTCGGGATTGCCGACCGCGTTGACGTCTTCACGATGGAGCGTTTCCGCGCCGCGGACCTCTCCGTTGAGACGAAGCCTGACATGTCACCCGTCTCCGACGCCGACCTCGGCGCCGAGCGCATCATTCGCGACATGCTCGGCCAGTTCCGCTCGCGCGATGCGATTTTGGGCGAGGAAGAGGGCGAGACGGGCTTGTCTGGCCGCCGCTGGATCATCGATCCCATCGACGGCACCAAGAACTTCGTGCGTGGCGTGCCCGTGTGGGCGACCCTGATCGCACTCGAAGAGCAGGGCGAGATCGTCGTCGGCATCGTCTCCGCGCCCGCGCTCAAGCAGCGCTGGTACGCGGCGAAGGGCATCGGCGCGTTCAACGGCCGCTCGGCCACGAGCTCGCGCAGGCTCAAGGTCTCGAACGTGGGGCGGATTGAGGATTCGTCGTTCTCGTATTCGTCGCTCGATGGCTGGAGCGAACGCAACCAGTTGCGCGGCTTCCTCCGGTTGGCACAAAACTGCTGGCGCACGCGTGCCTACGGCGATTTCTGGTCCTACATGCTGGTGGCCGAGGGCGCGGTTGACATCGCGGCCGAACCCGAGCTAGAGCTCTACGACATGGCGGCGATCGTGCCGATTGTGACCGAGGCGGGCGGCAGGTTCACCTCCCTCGAGGGCGAGGACGGACCGTGGGGCCGCAACGCGATTGCGACGAACGGACACCTCCACGACGCAGCGATCGAGATTCTTCATTCCGTTCGCGACGACGACTAGGCAACTTTTCCCTCCCCCGCGGGTTGCCCGCGAACGGGCGCGCGCAAAAAATGTCGGAGCCGCCCGATAGTGTTGAGGGCATGAGATTCTTACACACCGCTGACTGGCATCTGGGCCGCACGCTGCACGGCGCCGATCTTTCGCCCGCCTTCGAGGCGTGGACTGATCACGTCATTGATCTCGTGGCCACACAGGACATCGACGCCCTGCTGATCTCAGGCGATGTGTACGACCGCGGGATTCCGCCGCTAGAAATGGTGGATCTGCTGGCAGAGACCTTGGAGCGCGCGCTCGACCATACGAGCGTGATCGTGACGTCCGGCAATCATGACTCGGCCAAGCGGCTGGGTTTTGGTTCCCGTCTGATGCGCGATGGCCTCTATTTCTATACCGATTCCTTGGCCTCCCGCGTGCCGGTGCCGATTCGCGACCGCAGCGGCGATGTGGGCGCGCTGGTCTATCCCATCCCCTATCTCGATCCCGATTCGGAGCGCGGCCGGCTCGCTGACGATCCGGCCGAACCGCTGGCGCGCAGCCACGCGGCGGTGCTGGGCAAGGTTCTCGATTCGATCCGCGCCGATCTCGCGGCGCGAGGACTCGGGGCGCGAGGACTCGGGGCGCACACAGACAAGCCGTACACGATGATCATGTCCCACGCCTTCGTGAGTGGCGCTGAGGAAACTGAATCCGAGCGCGACATTTCGGTGGGCGGTGCGGCGCAGGTGTCGGCGTCGTTGTTCAATTTGCCGGGTGTGGACTACGTGGCGCTCGGCCACATCCACGGCCCTCAGCAGGTGGCCAGCGCCGGGCCTGTCATGAGGTATTCGGGCTCGCCGATCCCGTTCTCGTTCTCCGAGCAAAACCATACGAAGACGTCGGTGATTGTGGATACGCAGGCGGCCGATCCGATCGAGCTTGTGCCCGCGCCGGTGTATCGCAAGCTTGCCACCATCGAGGGCACGCTTGATGAGCTGCTGTCTTCTCAGTTCGATGAGTATCGGGGCCATTTCCTCCGCATCAACGTCACGGATCCCGAGCGGCCGGCGAACCTGTTCGCCAAGCTCATGCAGAAGTTCCCCTATGTGCTCGAGCATCAGCACCTCACGGAATCCACCGCTGTCTCGGTGGCTGAACTCGAAGCGATTCGCACCGAGCCGCTCGCGGTGCTGCGCGAATTCTTCGAGATGTCGGGCGGGCGCGATCTGAATGAGGCGGAGCTTGATGTCATTCGAGACGCGTGGGAGAAAGTCGGTCAGGGGGCCTAAATGCAGTTTCGCTATTTGACGTTCAGCGCGCTGGGTCCGTTCCCCGGCACGCACACCATTGATTTTGACGAGCTCACGGCGGGCAAGCTCTTCCTGTTCGACGGGCCGACCGGCTCGGGCAAGTCCTCGATCATCGATGCGATTGTGTTCGCCCTGTACGGCAGGGTGGCGGGCGAAGAATCCGACGATTCGCGCATCCGCTCCGCCCACGCCGATGATTCGACCCCGTCCTACGCCGATCTGGTATTCACGATTCCTTCGGGCATCTACCGCGTGCGGCGCACTCCGGCCTGGAATCGTCAGAAAAAGCGAGGCGAGGGCACCACGAGGGAGAACGCACACGCGACCCTGTGGAGACTCTCCGAGGCCGCCGTGGACGCCCACGAATGGGACGCCGGCGACGTGCTGGCCAGCGGCGCGCGGGATGTGGGCATCGAGCTGAGCCGGTTGCTGGCGCTTACCCGCGAGCAGTTCGTCCAGACCGTCGTGTTGCCGCAGGGCGAGTTCGCGCAGTTCCTGCGCCTGAGCTCAACTGACCGCTCTGCCCTGTTGGAGACCCTGTTCGACACCACCGATTACCGCACGTTCGCCCAGAGTCTGGATAAGCAGGCGAAGGCGGCACGCGAGAAAGTCGACGCCGCCGGCGCCGTTGCCACCCGCGCACTGCAATCCTGGTGCGACATCGACGGGCTGGCCTCCGACTTCCCCGACACCGGGGCGCTGGAGTTTATCGACGCCGAGGATTCGGCTCCTCTTGAGGTCATGGCCTCCATCGATGCGCAGTTAACGGCGCGCGCCGAGGCCGCCGAGGCGAAGGCCGGCGATCTCAAGAAGCGCTTTGACGATCTGACGGCGGCGAGGATTGCCGAGGAGGAACTCGCCAAGACGCTCGCGGAACGGGCATCCCTCATCACACGGCGCGAGGAGCTTGTGGCGCGCTCCGAAGAGATGGATGCCAAGCGCGCTCGGATCGACGTCCACGAGAAAGTGGCAACGTCCGTTGATCGCCTCGCCACCGCGAGCCTAGCGCAAGACGCACTCGAGGCCTCCGCCGCGCAGCTACCGGACGGCGTCGCGCCCGTCGAGGCCGAACGCGCGGCGCTAGCTGACGCGATTGATGATGGCCGCGATCTGGCAGACACCGCGCAAGCCCTCGTGAGCGCCGCCGATGGAGCGATCAGTGAGATCACCGCGCGCGTCGGTTCGCTGGCGAACACGCTCACGATTGAGGAGTCTCTGGGCGCGCGGGCGAAGAGCCTGGACGATCTTGATCGCTCGGCCACCGAGCTTGCGGACGACATCGCCGGTGTGACCAGCGAGCTCGAGGCGTTCCCTGCGCGCATCGAAGCCTTGGATGGTGACATCACGACGGCGCGCGAGCAGGGCGATGCCATCCCGACGCTCGAGGCCGAGCTCGCCAAGCTCACGGAGCAGGCCGAGCAGTCGGCGAAGCTCGATACTCTCCGGGCGAAGCTCGAGGAGGCTGAGAAGGCGGGGCGCCTTGCTCTTGATCGGCACAAGAAGCAGTTCGATCGAGTCGCCGAGGTCACCGCGGCATGGCGGCGCTCCACGGCGGCGAATCTGGCCGCCACGCTTGACGAGCAGGAACCGTGCCCGGTGTGCGGCTCGCTGGATCATCCGGCGCCGGCCCAGCCCACCGACGATTCGGCCAGTCTTGCCGACGTGCAGGCGACCGAGGCTGCGCTCACACCCCTCGCGCTTGAACTCAACGAGGCCAATGCTCGTCACCAAAAGCTTCAGGGCCAGCATGAGGAACTCTCGCGTCAGGTCGGTGACGCATCGGGTAAGGATCTCGAGGAATCGATGGCGTCAGCGGCCGAGAAGCTCGCCGCGGCGAAGGAGGCCAAGGCACGCGAGGCGTCGCTGACCACGACCCGCGCGAAGCTCACGGCGGCAAACAGCGCCAAGCAGGAGGAGCTCAGTGCAAAGCGTGCGGAGCAGAGTTCGCTTGCCGAGCGGATCAAGAATGCGCGAGAGTCGCTGGCGCGTGATGAAGAGGCAGTGGCCAAGTTGCGCGGCGACTTCGACTCCGTCTCAGCACTTCGCGATGCTCTCGTGAGCCAGCGTGCGGATCTTCGTGGCCTTAGGGACTCTGCCGATGTTATCGCCGAGCGCGCCCGGCAGGCTCTTGCCACTCGCGAGGCGGCCGAGGAGGCCCTCGCAGCGGCCGGCGTCAGCAGGTCCGAGGCCCTCAGCGCGCACCTTGATGCCGATACCCTCGCGGGCTTGAAACAGGCCGTCGATCAGTACGGCAAGGATGTCGCGGCGGTTCACGCCCAGCTTGCCCACGAGCGGTTCGAAGCGCTGACGGGTGAGGAGAAGCCGGACGTCGGTTCCGCGCGAGAGAAAGAGACCGCAGCCGCGGATGCCTACCGGGCCGCTGCGGCCGAGCACACGCTTGCAAAGAGCTGCGCGGAGAGGTCGGTGCGCTTCCTCCAACGCACCCGCGACGCCGTCGCCGGATGGAAGGCCACGGTAGATGACGCCGGACCGGTCGTGCGACTCGCTGGCCTCGCCAACGCGGAGAACATCTCACTGAGCAAGATTCGGCTCTCAACGTGGGTTCTGCTGCGCAGATTCGAACAGATCGTTGAGCGCGCGAACGAACACCTGCGCGAGTTCTCCTTCGGTCGCTACGAGCTGGCGCGCACGGACGAGTCGGGCAGCGAGCGCAAGACCGGCCTCGGGCTCGAGATCATCCATCACGACGCCGGCCCTCACGGCGAGCACCGGCGCTCTCCCCGAACGCTCTCGGGTGGCGAGACATTCTACACGTCGCTCGCGCTCGCACTCGCGCTGTCCGAAGTGGTGCAGGCTGAACACGGCGGAATCCGCATGGAAACGCTCATTATCGATGAAGGGTTCGGTGCGCTGTCGTCCGAATACCTGCAGTCGATCATGGATACCCTCGGCCAGCTGCGCACCGGCGGGCGGACGGTGGGAATCGTCAGCCACGTGGACGAACTCAAGTCGATGATCAGTGACCGGGTCTCGGTCCGCCCGCTCGAGGGCGGTGGGTCAACGCTGAAAGTTGTCGCCGGAAGCTAGGCGCCGAGCTCGTTCGCGAGCACCTCGCGCTCGATCACGTCGTACCACATAAGGTCAATATCGCCCGAGGCCATGAAGGCCTTCTCGTCTCCGGCCAGTGCCCGCTCGACGACGTCCTCCGATCCGGGCTCGTCCACGAGGATCGCTTCCACGTCGTCCCACGAGACCGGTTCAACCAGACGGCGGGCTGTGGGTAGCTCGTCGGCCATCTCCAGCACGCTGTCCGCGACCTCCGCCACGCACACGATTCGGCGCAGTGTGCCACTCAGCCTGCGCAGTGAGTCATCGGCGGCCGCGAGGGTCGCGATCATTTCCCACCCTTCCGCGTCCTCGCGCGGCACCTCGCTTTTCAACTGCGGGGTGACGCCGTGTACGAGCCGCGGCGTAATATCACCGCGAAGGTCGGAGGATTCGAGGGGAATGTAGATGCGCATACCCCATCCTAAACATCACGATGGCTACGCGGGCGCCGCCGCAGCAAGCGAGTCCCACAGTGCGCGCACGTCCTTCGAGTACCCGGACCTCGGATAGGCAACCGGCATCGCTTTCATCGCGAGCTCGCACTCGTCGAGGCGATCGCGATCCCCGCGCACAACATCGCAAGGCATCGGCGCGTTGGCGAGCAAGTCTCGCACCTTTGCCCTTCCGTCGAGGCCGAGCGCGTGCGGCGAGGTAACCACAACGCCACGGTGATGAGCGGCGTGATCGGAGCCGACGGCGTCGATATGCTCGACGAATCTGCGAAGCCCCACGGGAGTCCCTCGGCCCACGTGAAGCACGACGTCGGCCGCCTCGAGCGCCGAGCGCGTCACCGCGTATCGATCGGCTCGCTCCGCCCGGGCGTCCATACCGCCAGACAGATCGACGAGGACGGTCGAGGCTCGCCTGACGAGCGGTTCCCACTTCCGATCGACGACGACGCGCGGCAGTTCCCGCCAGCGTTCGCCCGTGTTCAGCCCAGCCAGTAGCCGCCGATTGCCGGTGCCGCCCGGGAGCTCGGCGAGGATCGAGTCGATGAGGTCCTCCGGGTCGCGCCCGCGTTCAATATGGCGAGCCAGAGCCACGATGGCGGAGGTTTCTTCGAGGCCGTAGAGCTGGGTCAGGCTCGGGCGATGGGTATCGGCGTCGACGACGAGGACGTCGTCGGCCAGACTCGCAAGGTCACGCACGAGCGCGGACCGTCCGACCGAACCGCCCGGTCCCCACACGGCGATCAGTCGGCCCCGGGCGGCTGCGTCCGGCACGCGAACCACCTCCGACGAGCCGCGAGCGAATGCGAGCAGCTCCCCCTCGCCCACCACCTCCACGCCCAGAGCCCGCAGGTCTGCGACGGGCCTGCCGTGGGGAACGACGCCGATGCGGATCCCCTGCCTGCGCAGCGTTGAGACCACGGTGAGATCGAGTCCGGGTTCGTCTCCGGAGATGAGGACGGACTGCGCGAGCCCGGCGTCGACGCCCGCGAGCACCTCGGCGAGGTCGGCGCATCTGCGCGCAACGAGGTCCTCTTGGCCAAATGACGCGAGTTCGCGGATGAGCGCTTCGTCGTCGGGTAAGCAGACGAGGATCACGGCTCGCCCACCGCTCCCACGATGACGAGCCCATCCTGTGTGCCAAGGACTTCGAGGATGTCAGGAACGTCGGCGGGGCTCACTCGCACCTGCGCTCGAGATCCCGCGGCAGCAACCGAATCCGGTACATCGATCGACACGAGCACCGCGCCGGAGGCGATGCGATGAGCTTGGGCATCGGCATCAAACTGAGCCGAGCGGACTCGCCAGATCTCCACCTCGGCGCCGATTCCGATGCTCGAGGGCGGATCGGCAATGAGTGGGAGTGAGAGGTCGACCTGATCGCTCGCCCCCTCGAGCGCAGACCGCGTGAGCAAGTCACCCTCGCTGATTGTGTGTGCGGCGAGGGAACCCTCAGGGATTTGTCCCGGCCTTACGTACCCCTCTCCCACGCGTTGTGGCAGCTCGTCGACGACGAACTGCCCGGGATCGAGCTCGCTGCCGGCCGCGATCGTGCGTTCGGCGCGAAGGATCGGAACCGTGTCTTCACCGCCGAGCAGGAGCGAGCCTGCTAGGCCGCCGCCCGCGATCAATGCGATACCTGCCGCTAGCCGAGGATCCTTCCACGGCACGAGAGATGACATACCCATATTGATACCGTTCCAGATTCACCATGCGGGCGAAAAAGTTGTCCACAGCGGCGCTCGGATGTTGATAACGTTGCCGAAACCGATACGAAGATGGGAGACTTTCGACATGGCTAGGTTCTTAACAATTGCTGACGTGGCGGAGTATCTCAATGTCTCCGCAGGTCAAGTGCGCACGCTCATCAAGAATGGGGAGCTGCCAGCTATTCAGGTCGGTGGCCGCGGGCAGTGGCGTATCAGCGACACGGTCCTCGCCGAGTACGTCGAGCGAGGATACGAGACCACTCGCCGCAAGATCGCAGCCGGCGAGGACATCTAGACCGCCGCTTAGCAGTCGAACTTCGTGGTCACATAGTTCGCGCATGAGGCTCGTTCAGTAACCACACTCAGTAGGCACCCGCTCAGAGGGGCTCCTCGTGGCCGTGGCCGATCACCTGGCTGAGCACCGCAATAGCCCTAAAGGGAATGGCGACCAGCCGACGCTCAGTATTCGCCGCGAACGCGTATCGCGGCTCCCAATCCGGCGCATACGAGCCCCGGCGCGCAGAATTGTCTCCCTCATCAAGCACGAGGTAGTCCTTGCCCACCCCGGTGATCACTCCCGTCCTCGTTGAGTCGATGCAATTGATAGTGACGTGTGAACCCTGGAGCTCGCGCAACATCGAGCTGAGAGAAACTGGCAAGCCATCGGGAGCTTCTCGTGCGAATGTCGGCGAATGAAGCCGTGTGATCGCATGTGCAAGGACGAGGTATTCGAACACCGCATCGCGCAGGAGAAGCCAGTCATCACCCGAGGTGGCAAGTATGCCGGATAGGAATGAGAGATCCGGCGCACTCACTGACAATAAGGCCTCGCGCCCGGTCAACGCTCTGATTCGATCCGCGAAGAGCTGGGTCGCCCGTTCGGCGTCCGCGAGCTCGCGCGCCTCGGCCAACAGATCCTCTCGAGCATCATTTTCGATGCTCGCCGCGATGTCGTACGCAATCAATTCCCATGTCATGGATGCGAATTTACTCTGAAACTTTTGCAGATAATTTGATTATCCACAACCTCTCGTATCGCATTTATGCAGGTCATACACCAAAACGCGTGTTTCAGGCATTTACATCAAATCCCAGCGACTGAAATGCCGTGTATACCCACTCGCGAATGCAAATCCTTGGGATCAAACTGACCCATATCGCATCAAACGACATCAAACGACATGATTGGAGGCGAGATGGCTACGCTCAGCATTTCTCGACCAGTTTCGTCGCCGCGGGGCGACTTCGAGCAGTTGCTCGTCATCGCCGCATTCGGCGCGCTGCTTGTGGTGGCGCTGTGGTATCTGACCTCCATTGCTGCGCTCATTTATGCGAAGCGCACCCGAGATCGCAGGCTCCGCGCGGCGGTCGCGCGGTGGGGAGCACCGCTCATCAAGACGCTCGCCGCCACCGGCTTAGCAACCGCTCTCGCGACGCCGGCGATGGCCTCCACCGACCCGGTGGACCTCAGTTGGGGCTCTGACGCACCAGAGTCCACGTCCGAGGTCGCTGACTCGCCTGCTGAGAGCACCTCGCCATCCGGGAGTGACTCGCCTCCCGTGGTCACTAGCTCGCCTCCCGTGGCTACTGGCACGATTAACGACGCCGAGGGTGTCGATTCGGAGCTGACCAGTTCGGCATCCACCGTCACGATCGCGCCGGATGCGGATGATCTGTGGCTTCCCGCGCATGCGTTCGTTAGTTCACCCGTGCAGCCCACCGTGGAGGCAGAGAACCACACCCCCGTCCCAGACTCCTCTGCGAATGAGACGGCCGCAGCAATTGACGACCCAACGCTGCCGAGCCCGGTGAGCGTCAGCCAAACCGGCGACCAGGTCCGCAACCAGAGCATCGTCGAAACCGGCGGCCAGCTACTGGGCAACGTCCACGTCGTCCAACCGGGCGAGACCCTGTGGTCGATCGTCCGGGATCACTACGCCCCCGCCACCGACGCGCAGGTTGCGAACCTCGTTCTGGATCTGTGGAGCGCAAACTCGTCAACCATCGGTTCGAACCCGGACCTCATCTACCCCGGTCAACGACTGGAATTACCGTAAGGACAGCCCATGAGTCACACCACCGCGCTCACAGCACCCGAGCTCACAGCACCAGCACCCGAGCTCGCAGCGCCAGCACCCGAGCTTGCGCCGCTCACCGTCGAGGGGCCACCACCTCCGCCGACACCGCTCCCCCGGCCCTACCCGGCCAAGGTCAACGTCGCGCCGCTCGCCAAGCCGATGCTCGACCAGGAGGACCTGCCCGCGCGCTTTGACCGCACGTCCTTTTCCTCACCCAAGATCGACAGGCCGATGTTCAACGTCGTCGACGACGACGAAGAAAAGCACCCCCTGCCCCCGCCGGATCGGTTCGCGGCGGCCGTCGTCGGGCAGGCGATCGAAGTCCTCCTCGGGCATCGGCCCGTGCGCCAGCTTCAAACGTGGGTGCACCCGCTCGTCTACGATGCCCTCGCGCGACGGGCGGGGCTCGGCCAGCGCATCCGCGGCAAGGCGGAAAAGTGCATGGCTCCGCGCATCAAGAAAATCATCGTGTGCGAGCCGCGGCCCGGGGTTGCCGAGGCCTCCATCGTCGTCTTCGATGGGATAAAAGTGCGCGCGGCGGCAGTGCGGTTAGAAGTGCGCCGCTCACGCTGGCACGTGACCGCGCTGGAAATTATCTAACCGCGCGACTGGCGCTCCGAGCCGCTACCGCTTGCGACGCTTCGCGGCGCGGCGCTCAGCCGCACGGCGCTGCTGACGGTTCATGCCAGCGTAGGGATCCGCCGCCTGCTGATTCGTCTGCTGGCCCTGCGCTTGTTGCCCCTGGGCTTGTTGCCCCTGGGCTTGCTGACCACCCTGAGCGCCGCCAAAGGCCGCGCCGACGGGCTGCGATTGTCCACGTGAGCCCGCAGGCCCAGCCTGCCCCTGATTCGCCGACGAGGTGTACGTCAGCTTCTGCTGGCCGCGTTCGGGGCGCTTGATGCCAAGAATCTTCTCGGTCGCATCCGGTGCCTGCACATGGGTCTGCTTCGGGCGCGCTGCCATCGCCTGCTTCTGCACGGGAGCCTTCTGGCCGATAAACGCGCTCCCTTCCGGCAGCTGGTTGAGCCCGGACATCGCCGCGCTCTTCGCGGCCTCCGCCGCCTCGCGAGCCATCTTCTCTGACGGCGTCTCGAAGTTCATCAGGTGGCGGACGGTGTCCTCACGGATCGCATCGTTCATCGCCTGGAACATGAGGTAACCCTCCTGCTTGTACTCCACAAGCGGGTTACGCTGCGCCATCGCGCGAAGGCCGATGCCTTCCTTCAAGTAGTCCATCTCGTACAGGTGCTCGCGCCACTTGCGATCCAGCACGGTGAGCAGGACCTGGCGCTCAATCTTGCGCATCTGCTCATCGCCCAGCTCGTCCTCGCGCTCGTCATAGACGGCCTGCATGTCCTCGCGCAGCTCAGAGCGCACGATCTGACGGCTCAGCTGCTCCTGACCGCCGTGAGCCTCGGCGAGCTCCTCGCCCGTGAAGCTCGGCTTGTAAATGCCCTTCATGTCCGTCCACATCGCGTGCATGTCCCACTCGTCTGGCGAGCCCTGCGTATGAGAGGTCACCACGTCGTCGACGACGAAATCAATGAAGGACTCAATCTGGTCCTCCACGTCCTCACCCTCGAGGATGCGGCGACGCTCGGCATAGACGGCCGTACGCTGCTCGTTCATCACGTCGTCGTACTTCAGCACGTTCTTACGCATCTCGGCGTTCCGGGACTCGATCTGCGTCTGCGCCATTTCGATGGCCGATGACAGGATCTTGAAGTCGAGCGCCTCGTCCTCCGGGCCCTCCCGGAACCCGGCCGTGGCGCGATTGTTGCCGAACAGGCGCATCAGGTCGTCGTCGAGAGACAGATAGAATCGCGACTCGCCCGGATCACCCTGACGGCCAGAACGGCCGCGCAGCTGGTTGTCGATTCGGCGGGATTCGTGGCGCTCGGAGCCGAGAACGTACAGTCCGCCAAGTTCCACGACCTCGTCGTGCTCCACCTTGACGGCGGCCTTGGCCTCCTTGAGCACCTCGGGCCAGGCTTCCTCGTATTCCTCCGCGTTCTCCTCCGGATCGAGGCCACGCTTGTTCATCATGTCAACCGCGATGTGCTCGGCATTGCCGCCGAGCATGATGTCGGTACCTCGGCCTGCCATGTTCGTGGCAACCGTGACGGCGTGCTTGCGGCCCGCCATCGCCACGACCGATGCTTCGCGATCATGCTGCTTGGCGTTGAGCACCTCGTGCGGAATGCGCGCCTTCTTCAACAGCTTGGACAGGTACTCGGAATTCTCCACAGACGCCGTACCCACAAGCACGGGCTGGCCGGTGCGGTAGCGCTCCTTGATGTCCTCCACGATCGCCCGGAACTTGCCGTCCGCGGTCGGGTACACGAGGTCGGTTTTATCCACGCGCTGCATGGGCTTATTGGTATCGATAGGCACGACGCCGATATCGTACGTTGACGCAAATTCTTCTGCTTCCGTCTCGGCGGTACCCGTCATGCCCGAGAGCTTGTTGTACAGGCGGAAGTAGTTCTGGAGCGTGATGGTGGCGAGCGTCTGGTTCTCCGCCTTGATCTTCACGCCTTCCTTCGCCTCGATGGCCTGATGCATGCCCTCGTTGTAGCGGCGCCCGGCGAGGACTCGGCCGGTGTGCTCGTCGACGATCAGTACTTCGCCGTCGGAGACGATGTAGTCCTGATCGCGGGTGAACAGTTCCTTGGCCTTGATCGCGTTGTTGAGGTAGCCGATGAGCGGGGTGTTGACCGACTCGTACAGGTTGTCGATGCCGAGCATGTCCTCGATCTTGTCGATACCCGGCTCGAGGATGCCGACGTTGCGCTTCTTCTCGTCCACCTCGTAGTCGATGTCGCGCTTGAGGTGATCCATGGCTTGGGAAAACGCCACATACCACTTGTTCGCATCGCCCTCGGCCGGCCCCGAAATGATCAGCGGCGTTCGCGCCTCGTCGATCAGGATCGAGTCAACCTCATCGACGATGGTGAAGTAGTGACCGCGCTGGACGAGGTTATCCAGGCTCATCGCCATGTTGTCGCGCAGGTAATCGAAGCCGAATTCGTTGTTCGTGCCGTAGGTGATGTCGCACGCGTACTGTTCGCGCCGCTCCGCGGGCGTCAGGCCGGAGGTGATCGTGCCCGTCGTCATGCCAAGGAAGCGGTAGACGCGACCCATGAGCTCCGACTGGTAGGAGGCCAGGTAGTCGTTGACGGTCACAACATGGACGCCCTTGCCGGGGATCGCGTTCAGGTAGGCGGCCAAGGTTGCCACGAGGGTCTTACCTTCACCGGTCTTCATCTCCGCGATGTTGCCCAGATGAAGGGCAGCGCCGCCCATGATCTGCACGTCGTAGTGGCGCTGGCCGAGCGTGCGCACGGAGGCCTCTCGCACGGCGGCGAAGGCTTCTGGCAGAAGGTCATCGAGCGATTCACCGGCGTCGTAGCGCGCGCGGAACTCCTCGGTTTGCCCCTTGAGCTCCTCGTCGCTCATGTCTTGGAAGACGTCCTCGAGCTCGTTGACCTGCTCGGTGATTCGTTCCAGCTTTCGAAGAATGCGCCCTTCGCCAGCTCGCAGAATCTTATCGATAAGTTTGCGCACGTTTGCTCCTCGCTATGACTGCGAACATTCTACCGACTTCCCCAAGCATCACTGCAATTGCGGGTATATCTTCACTCACAGCCAACGCGGCGCGGGCGCGGGCAAGGCCGCTTAGGCCATGCGCTCGACCATCGCGTGCGCGAACGCCACGAGGTGGCTGTGCACGGGATAATCCTCAAGCCCGTCGAGATAGGCCAGCGCGTCGTTGACCCACGAGCGAGCCAGATCACGCGTTTCGTCGACGACGGGGTGCTCGCGCAGCATCGCCACCACGGTTGCGAGGCGGTCGCCCTCGTCGAGGTTGCCCTCGGCGAGCATCTGCAGGATCGTCGCGCCCGTCTCGTCGAGATCCCCGCGCGCCTCGCGCTGTCGAAGAAGGAGGGTGGGCATGGTCGGAACGCCCTCGAGGAGGTCGGTGCCCGGCGTCTTGCCGGTGAGCTCCTCGTCGGAAGCCAGGTCGATGACGTCGTCGGCGATCTGGAACGCCACGCCGACTCGCTCGCCGAACTGCTCGAGCTTCTCGGCCACCTCATCCGTACCGCCGGCGGCCATCACGCCGTGATGCGCCGCCGCGGCGATAAGAGAGCCAGTCTTGCCCGACAGGACGCCGATGTGGTGCTCGATCGGATCATCGCCTGGCTGCGGGCCCACGATCTCGTGCAGCTGACCCGTGCACAGGCGTTCGAACGCCACCGCATGCATGTAAATCGCCTTCGGGCCGAGCCCAGAGACGATCTTCGACGCTCGGGAGAACAGCACGTCCCCCGCCATGATTGCCGAGGAGTTGCCGAAGATGTACTGCGCCGTCGGAACGCCGCGGCGCATCGGCGCCTCGTCCATGACGTCGTCGTGATAGAGCGACGCAAGGTGCGTGAGCTCCATGACCACGGCGGCGTCGATGACGTCCGGCGAATCCGGGTTGGGCCCCATCTCCGACGTCAGCAGCGTCAGCAGCGGCCGGAGCCGCTTGCCGCCGGCGTCGGCAAGATGGGACGTCACGGAATCAACGACGACGTCGTCCACCCGGGTCTCGGCGCGGAGGCGGTCTTCGACCTCATCCATCCGCTGCGCAATGCGCCGGCCAAACGGGTCGTCGCTGGTCAGGAATTCCGTTACGCTCACACGAACGACCCGATGATGAAGTCAAGAACCGGACCGGGCAGGACGCCCAGCGCGATCGTGCCGATCAGGGCAATGACGATCGCGACGATCGACATACCCTCGGATTCGATGACCACGGCCGAGTCGGTATCCGGCTCACGGAAGTACATGAGCTGGACGAGACGGAAGTAGAACACTGCCGTGGCAGCCGACGCGAGAACGGCGATCACAACGAGCACGGCCTGACCGGTGTTCAAGCCGGCCTGGAACACGCGGAACTTTCCGATGAAGCCGCCCGTGAGCGGGATGCCCGCGAATGAGAGCAGGAAGACCGTCATCGACGCTGCGAGCAGCGGGCTGCGCTTTCCAAGGCCGGCCCAGCTCGAGAGCTTCGTGGCCTCGCCGAGGATGTTGCCGTGTGCGTCACGTTCGCGAACGAGCGTGACGATGCCGAAGGCGCCGACGGTGCCGATGCCGTAGGCCAGCAGGTAGAACATGATCGCTGCGATCGACTGCTCGGTCACCTGAGCCGAACCCTCGGGGTTGTTGATCGCGTTGATCGCGATGAGGATGAATCCGGCGTGTGCGATCGAGGAGTAGGCCAGCAGGCGCTTGATGTCCGTCTGGATCAGACCCATGACGGTACCGACGAGGATCGTGGCAATGATGACGATCCACAGGAACACGTTGAGCGAGTCGTGCACGAGCACGGCCACCCAGTAGAACACGCGGGCCATCGCCAAGAACGCGGCCGCCTTCGTTCCAGCGGCCATGAAGCCGGTGATCGGAGTGGGTGCGCCCTGGTAGACGTCCGGCGTCCATGAGTGGAACGGCACGGCGCCAACCTTGAACAGCAGGCCAACCAGCATCATGATTCCCGCGACGGCGAGCATGACCGAGAAGTCTCCGGCCGGTCCGAATTCCGCGCGCAAGAATGCGCCCGTAAGGTTCAGCGTGCCGGTGGCTCCGTAGAACAGAGCTGCGCCCATGAGGAAGATCGCCGAGGAGAACGCGCCAAGAATGAAGTACTTGAGCGCGGCCTCCTGAGCCAGCAGGCGCTTGCGGCGCGCGGTGGCCGAGAGCACGTACAGCGGGAGCGAAAGGACCTCGAGGGCGATGAAAAGCGTGAGCAGATCCATCGCCGACGTGAAGGCCATCATGCCACCGGTGGCGAACAGTGCCAGCGGGAAGATCTCCGTCTGCTGGCGGCCAGCCTTCGTCATTTCGCGCTCGTCGGGCGAACCCGGGCGGGTTGCGGCCGAGGCTGCGAATGCGCCTTCGCGGGTCTCCGTGCGGTCCGCCATGATGAGGAACGCCAGCAGCGCCGACGCCAGGATCACCGTCTGGCCGATGAGGGAGATGTTGTCCTCAACAAGTCCCACGCTGTAGAGGCCCTGCGGGAGGGTCTCAAAGCCGGAGCCCGGAATGCCCGCCATCGGGTGCGAGGGAAGGACCGACGCCGACAGCGCGGTTCCTCCTGCCCCGGAGACTTGCAGTTCGGTCCAGCGCCACACGACAGCCACGAGGGCCGATGCGAGGGCGAGCATCGAGAGCCCGATCTGGACGGGCCGGCGCGCCCGATGGGGCACGAACGCTTCGATCAGCGTGCCAAGCACTGCGGCGCCGAGCACGATGAGCAGTGGAAGTACCGCTACCCACTCAATACTGAATTCGAGGTAATCAGGGGTGGTCACTTGGTGCTCCCTTCTGCAGATGCGTCGGCCGGGCCGGCATCAATGTGCGATGCGTACTGTTCCGCGACCGGATTGATCACATCAAGCGCGGGCGCCGGGTAGAAGCCGAGCACGAGCATGGCCGCAACGAGCGCGCCCATGACTGTCTTCTCGCGGCCGCCGAGGTCCTTAACCTCAACCTCGGGCCTTGGGCCCGTGAACACGCGCTGGTACGGAAGCAGGATGTAGATCGAGGCGAGAACGACGCCGATCACCGCGACGAGCGCCGCCGCAGCGTTGACCTTGTAGGTGCCCATGAGGACCATGAACTCGGGGATGAAGCCCGACAGGCCCGGCAGGGCGATCGTGGCAAAACCGGAGAGCATGAAGAATCCGGCCACGAGCGGGGTGACGCGCTGCCAGCCACCGTAATCGGCGATCATGTGCGACTTGCCGCGCTCGCCGAGGAATCCGACGGCGAGGAACAAGCCTGCGGTGCCAACACCGTGGGCGACCATGTACAAGATCGCGCCAGCCATCGCGAGCTCCGAACCCGAGAAGATGCCCAGGACCATGAAGCCGAAATGCGAGACCGACGTGTAGGCGACCAGACGCATGAGGTTCTTCGAGGCGATCGCCATGAACGCGCCCCAGATGATCGAGATGATCGCCGCGACCATGATCACGCCTGCGGCATCCGATGCCGCAGCCGGGAACAGTGGCAGACAGATCGCGATCATTCCGAACGTGCCCAACTTGTCGAGAATGCCAACAAGGAGGGTTGACGTTCCGGCCGGGGCCTCTTCGGTGGCGTCAGGCAGCCAGGTGTGGACGGGCCACATCGGAGCCTTGATCGCGAACGCGATGAAGAAGCTCAGGAAGATCCACATCTGCGTACCGCTGGAGACCTGGAGACCAGTTGCGAGGTTGTCGATCATGAAACCACCCGCGCCGCCCGGGCCGTATGCGTAGACGGCGATGACGCCGACCAGCATGATCAGGCCACCAAGGAGCGAGTAGATCAGGAACTTCATCGCGGCCTTGCTGCGGTTCGCACCCTTGCCGTAGCGGCCAATCATGAAGAAGATTGGCAGGATCATAAGCTCGAAGAGCACGTAGAACACGAACAGGTCGCGTGCCGCGAACAGGCCAATGATGATCGCCTCAAGGAACAGGATCCAGGCCATGTAACCGGCCGCGCGCTCGTCGTCGATCTCGTCCCACGAGGCGAGGATGACCACCGGCACGAGGAACACGGACAGGGCGATCATCACGGCGCCCATTCCGTTGATACCCCATGCGAGGCTGACGCCGATCTGCGGGATCCACGTGTAGGTCTCCGCGATCTGGATCGCGCCTGCGTTCGCCACGTCGAACTCGCTGACAAAGGCGACGACGTACGCCGCGGCGATCACCAGCGACAGGCCGAGGGCGATCGGGCGTGCCTGCGTGCGCAGTGGCTTGACCAGCCACAGCACGATGGCACTGACCACCGCAAGGAGGATAATAGTTGTGAGCCAGGGGAAGCTGGCTTCAGAAACGGTGTGCAATTGCATGTACCTCTTGTCCTCCCAGTCCTAGAACGCAGCCGATGCGACGACAGCGATGAGTGCAATGACCAGGCCGATGGAGATGTAGCTGGCGTAGTTTCGGGCGTAGCCGGTTTGCAACTTTCCAATTGCGTGGCCCAGTCCAGGACCTCCCTTGCCAACGCCTTCGACAGCGCCGTCGACAACTGTTCGATCCACCGCGTCGGTGCCGGCAACCAGTGCCATACCGGGCTTCATTAACAGGCCTTCGTTGATAGCGTCCTGATACAGATCGTTGCGCGCCGCTCGGGTCAGGCCAGAGCCGACCGGAGCAGCCGCAGGCATCGGGTTCGCGAGGTACATCTTCCACGCGATTCCAACGCCGACCGCAACGGACACCAAGGTGATTCCGGTAATGACCGGGATGGGCATGACGGGATCCTCGTGTGGCACGTGGCCGATAGCCGGCTCGAGCCAGGTGAGGAAGCCCGTGTAATTCAAGAACGCACCCAGTCCGAGCGAACCGAGGGCGAGAACCGCCATCGGAACCCACATGAGCGGGGACGGATCGTGCGGGTGCTGAGCATTCGGCCCTTCGCTACTCCAGCGTTCCTTTCCGAGGAAGACGCCGAAGAACAGGCGGGACATATAGAACGCCGTCAGGCCAGCCACCAGAACGGTGATGCCACCGAAGATCCAGGGCTGAACGCCGTCGCCGGTAAATGCGATCTCAATGATCTTGTCCTTCGAGAAGAAGCCCGACAGGAGCGGGAATCCGATGATCGCGAGGTAGCCGGCGAGGAACGTGTAGAAGGTGATCTTCATGTGCTTGGCTAGGCCGCCAAAGCCGCGGATGTTCACCTGGTCGCTCATGGCGTGCATGACCGCGCCGGCGCCAAGGAACATGTTCGCCTTGAAGAAGCCGTGCGTAACGAGGTGGAAGATCGCGAAGCCTGCGCCGATCGGGCCAAGGCCAGCGGCGAGCATCATGTAGCCGATCTGCGACATCGTGGACGCCGCGAGGATCTTCTTCATGTCATCCTTCGCCGCACCGACGATCGCACCGAAGACGAGCGTGATCAGACCGATGAGGGCGACGATGAGGGCCGCCGTCGGGCTTGCCTCGTAGACGGCGCCCGAGCGAACCATCAGGTAGACGCCCGCGGTGACCATGGTGGCCGCGTGGATGAGGGCCGAGACCGGGGTCGGGCCCGCCATCGCGTCGCCGAGCCACGCCTGGAGCGGGAACTGGGCGGACTTACCACAGGCGGCCAGCAGGAGGAAGATACCGATGAACGCTGCCGTGCCTTCGGAGACGTTGGCAATGCCCGCCGAGACGTCGGTGTACTTGACCGATCCGAACGAGGCCACCATCGCCATCATGGCGATGAGCATGCCCAGATCGCCCACGCGGTTCATGATGAAGGCCTTCTTACCGGCCGTCGCGTATTCGGGAACCTGGTTCCAGAAGGAGATGAGCAGGTATGAGGCCACACCCACGCCCTCCCAGCCGAAGAACAGAACAACGTAGGAGTTACCCAGCACGAGGAGCAGCATCGCTGCCACGAACAGATTGAGGTAGGCGAAGAAGCGACGACGTGCCGGATCGTGCTCCATGTAGGACACGGAGTAGATGTGGATGAGCGTGCCCACGAAGGTCACGAGCATCACGAACGTCATCGACAGCGGGTCAACGCGCGTGCCGAAGTCAACGGCGAAGTCGCCAACGCCGGGGATCCATGTGTAGAGCGTGGATTCGACCACCCGCGAACCGGCGTCCATGCCAAGCAGCTGCACCGTGGCAGCGGCTCCGATCACGAACGACGCGGCGGAGGCGGCGATAGCGAGCCAGTGGCCCCACTTGTCCGCAGCTTTCCCGGCTAGCAGGAGGATCGCAAAGCTCAGCAGCGGCAGTGCCACGGTCAGCCAGATCATGTTGGCTGCGCCCGTCGCCTCACCGGCGCTGGCGGTGCTCAGTGCAAAGAAATCATGAACCAATGATCACACCTGCTTCCGTCAGTTCTTCATGAGGTTCGCGCCGTCGAGCGATGCGGACCTGCGGGTTCGGAAAATGGACACGATGATCGCCAGGCCCACCACGACTTCCGCGGCTGCCACGACCATGACGAAGAAGGCAAAGACTTGGCCCTCGAGGTTGCCCCACATGCGGGAGAACGTGATGAGCACGAGGTTGCAGGAGTTGAGCATGATCTCCACTCCCAGCAGCGCGACGACGCCGTTGCGGCGAGTCAGCACTGCGGCTCCACCAATCACGAAGAGGATGATCCCAAGGATCACATAGGCCATGAGATCCATTAGTTACCCTCCTCCGAATCCGTGGTATCGGTGTGCTCTTCGGTGACGTTGCCTTGATCAGCAACCCTGTCCGCGCTCGGCACCTCAGGTTCGGGGGCGGCGTCGATTTCATCGCGGTCACCGCCGGCCTCGAGTTCCTCGAGGCGCTTGAGAGCGGCGTCGTGATCGGGAGCGAGTTCTCCTGGCATACCCATGAGAGACGAACGACCAACCTTTCCGTATGTGCTCGGGCCCGAGATGCCTTCGCCGGTCGCAATGCGCTCGACGGTCTTGGGCGAGATCTCACCGACGGTGCGAACCTGGCCGCGAACCTGAAGCACGCGGTTGACCGAGCCGGGCTCGGGCTGGCCGTAGGCGGTGAGTGCCGGGTTAGCCGACGAGTTGGACTCGGCGTACACGCCCGGGTTGGGCTTATTACCAATGTGGGTGCCCTTGGTGATGAAGTCGCGCACGGAGCGGTGTGCGCGCTCTTCCTGCGTAACGATCGAGCGGAGGCGATCCTTGTGCGTGAGCGTCATGGCACCGAGCGCTGCGACGATGAGCAGCGTGCCGGTGATCTGCAGCGTGAGCACGTGGTTGGAGAAGATCGACTTCGCCACGCCAATCGGGTTGCCCTCCGCGTTCGCCAAGGAAAGACCAACGGCCGTGGGGTTGGCCGCGCCCATCACCACTCCGATGAGGATCGCTGCGATACCCAGACCGCCAACCGCGGCAACTCCGCGCTGGCCCTTGAGCGTCTCGTGGCTTGAATCGGCCGAGTCAACGCCGATGAGCATGAGCACGAAGAGGAACATCATGAGGATCGCGCCGGTGTAGACCACCACTTGCGCCACGCCCATGAACGGCGCCTCGAGAGCCGTGTACATGATCGCCAAGCTCACCATGATGAAGATGACGCAGACGACCGAGTAGACCGCCTTGCGCGCAATCAATAATCCGTAGATCGCGAGGAGGACCATCACAACGGCGCCAACGCCGAAGATGATCATCTCGCCAAGAGAAATCTCTAGCATTTACTTTGCCTCGGCTTCCCGTGTCGCCCGCGCCTTGTCCAGCGACGGATCATCCGGGCGGTTCGTGGCCACCCAATCGATCTGCGCCTGGGTCGGGCCGGTCACTGCGCCCCTGTAGTAATCGCTATCCGAGGTCCCCTCGACCATCGGATGAGGAGGATTGAGCATACCCTCTGCGAGCGGTACCAGCAGCTGGTCCTTCTCGTAGATCATGCCCTCGCGGGTCGGGCCCGCGATTTCGTATTCGTTCGTCATCGTCAGCGCGCGGGTCGGGCAGGCCTGGATGCAGAACGCACAGAAGATACAGCGCAGGTAGTTGATCTGGTAGACCTTGCCGTAGCGCTCACCCGGCGAGTACTGCGCTCCTGGGGTGTTCGAGCCGGCTTCCACGTAGATCGCGTCTGCCGGGCACGCCCACGCACACAGCTCGCAGCCAATGCACTTTTCGAGCCCGTCCGCGTAGCGGTTGAGCTTGTGCAGGCCGTGGTAGCGCGGACGCGTGGGGACCTTCTTGTAGGGGTACTCCTCCGTCACCGTCGGACGGAAAATCGTGGAGAACGTGACGCCAAAGCCGGCAACCGGGTTCAGGAATCGGCCGATGGGCCCCTTCTTCGTGGGGCTATACAGCGCCGGATCCGGTTGCTCGAAACGTGGCTGGTTCTTATTCTCTTCAGACATTGTCAGCCTCCTCTAGCGTCTTGACGTCAGTGGTCTCGTTCGTACGTGCTCGCGGCGAGGGTGGCAGGTGCTGGCCGGGCAGCGGCGGTACCGGGTAGCCGTTCTCGAATCCGTCGAACTCCTGACTCTCGCGCTCGGCGATGAGCTCCTGCTCGGACTTTTCGACGTCGTCGCTGCCAAATGCCCAGATGAGCAGGATGAGCGAGTAGCCGATCGAGAGGATGATCAGGACGTTGCGGACGTTGATGCCGATCGCGATGTCGATCGCGATGACGGCCATGACGATGCCGAGCCAGCCGAGGGCTGCCGGGATGAGTCCCTTCCAGCCAAGGTGCATGAACTGGTCGTAGCGGAAGCGCAGGAGCGTGCCTCGCACCCACACGAAGATCGCCATGAAGAACCACGTCTTCGCGATGAATACGAGGACGGGGAACCAGCCCTGGTTCGGATCGCCGTTCCACAGTCCGAAGATCCACGTGATGATCGGGCCCGAGCGCCAACCGCCCAAGAAGAGGGTGGTGGCGAGCATCGACATGTTGAGCATGTTGATGTACTCGGCCAGGTAGTACCAGCCGAACTTCATCGAGGAGTACTCGAGGTGCGGGCCGGCAACGATCTCGCCCTCTGCTTCGGGAAGATCGAACGGCAGACGGTTCGTGCCGCCGAACATGGTGACGAAGAAGATCATGAAGGCCGGCAGGAGAAGGATGATGTTCCACAGGCCCTGCTGGCTGGCCACGATGCCCGAGGTGGACATGGTGTGCGCCATGATGAACACGGTGACGAGCGAGAGGCCCTGCGCGAGTTCGTAGGAGATCATCTGGGTGGCGGCACGGACCGAGCCGTACAGCGGGAAGGTCGACTTGGCCGACCAGCCACCGAGCACCATGCCGTATTCGCCCAGCGCCGCAACGGCGAGGACGAAGAGCATGGCCACCGGCGAATCCGCCAGCTGAACTGGTGTGTTGATGCCGAACATCGAGACGTTCGGGCCCACCGGGATGACGGCCATGACCGTGAACGCACACGTGGCCGAAATGACCGGCGCGATCGCGTAGACCACCTTGTCAGCACCCGCGAGCCAGAAGTCTTCCTTCAGCATGAGTTTGAGTGCGTCAGGGAAGGACTGACCGAGGCCGAGCGGGCCAACAGTGTTCGGACCGAGACGATTCTGCATGCGGGCGAGCAAGCGGCGCTCGAACCACAGCGCGAAAATCACGGAGAAGATGAGGAACAGGAGGATTGTAACCGCCTTGATCACCCAGATCCACCACGTGTCCTGGCTGAAGTCCGCGGCTACTCCCCCGTTCATGAAAATAACCGGATTCACTGTGCTACCTCCGTGCTGATACCGACGACGTCGCCGGCGCGGCTACCGATCGTGTGGATCTGGCAACCGAACGAGTTTTGCGGCACCCACACCACGCCGTCGGGCATGTTGAGGGTGACCACATCGAGTGTGATGGCACCGAGTGGGCCGCTCACCGTGACTGCGCCCGTGATTCCGGCGTCGTCGGCCGTCTTTGCAGACATGACGGCAACCGGCTTGCGGGCCGTCTTGGCAAGGTGCGGTTCGTGGCTGAGCAGCGCTCCGGCGTCGATCATCTGCTTCCAGGAGGCGAGGACTGCCTGACCTGGGCCAACGGCTGGTGCGGGCGATGCCTCGACGTCGGCGAACTGACCGCGGGCGCCATCCCAGCGGCGAAGCTCGGCCATTTCCTCCACTGCCTCGGCGAGTGTGCCGAGGCCAAGGTCCACGCCCATTTCGTGAGCGAGGTCGTGCAGGACGCGGCGGTCGGGCAGGTTCTTCGAGACGAGCGTCTGGCCGAACGGGCGCAGGCGGCCTTCCCAGTTGATGAACGTGCCGCCCTTTTCCGAGGTGGGGGCTACCGGCAGGACGACGTCGGCAAGCGCCGTCGTCTCCGTGTCGCGTACCTCAAGCTGGACGACGAAGACGTTACGAAGTGCGTCTTGCGCTCCGGCCGGAAGGTCAGCGAGTTCGACGCCACCCAGGACGATTGCCCCGAGCTCGCCGTTCTTCGCTGCTTCGAGGATCTCCTGCGTGCAGCGGCCTGCGGTTTCTGGAAGCCCGCTGGCTCCCCACACGGCCGCCGTATCGATGCGTGCTCCCGAATCGGCGACCTGACGGCCACCAGGCAGGAGGGTCGGCATTGCACCGGCGTCTACTGCTGCGCGATCACCCGCGCGGCGCGGGATCCACGCCAGGCGTGCTCCGGTGCGCTCTGCGAGGCGGCGTGCCGCCGTCAACGCGCCGGGCGTATCGGCTGCGCGCTCGCCAACAAGAATGACTGCGCCGTCTTTGCTCAGATCGGTGAAGACCTCACCGAATGCATCCTCGCCGCCGTCGGTGATGGCGTTGAGGACCTCTGCTTCGGTGCCGGGCGTTGCCGGGATGAAGCGGGCCTTCATCTTCGAGGTGCCAAGCGTTTCGTAGGCGGAGATGACGGAGACCGAGGTGGTGTTAGCCAGCACGCCCTTGCGAAGGCGCAAGAAGACCGTGCCGATCTCATCCTCTGCCTCGAGGCCGACGGTCAACACGTGCCCTGCTTCTTCGAGATCGCCGTACGTTACGCCCAGATCGGAGCCGGCAACGTGAGCTGCGAGGAACGCGTCCTCTTCGGCTGACGCCGGGCGAGTGCGGAAGTCGATGTCGTTCGTGCCGAGCACGAGGCGAGCGAACTTCGAGTAGGCGTAGGCGTCCTCGATCGTGAGGCGCCCGCCGGTGATCACACCGACGCCCTTGTCCTTCGCGGCTGCGAGGCCCTCGGCGGCGGCGTCGAGCGCCTCCCACCACGAGACCGGGCCTTCCGGATCCGCGGCGATGCGCGGGAACCGGAGGCGATCCGGGCCGGACTGCCAGCGGAACGCGAAGCGGTCCTTATCCGTGATCCACGATTCGTTGACGTCCATGTCCTCCTGAGCGAGGCGGCGTGCAACGGTTCCGCGGCGGTAATCCACGCGAATCGCGGCGCCCGATGCGTCGTGCTCGGTCACCGATGGAACGGAGACGAGGTCGAAGGGACGTGCGCGGAAGCGGTACGCGGCCGAGGTCAGTGCGCCAACCGGGCAGATCTGGATGACGTTGCCGGAGAAGTAGGACGAGAACGGCTTACCCGTGACGTCCACCTCGGACGGCTCAACCGGGCCGGCTGCAAAGCCGACCTCGTGGCCGAGCAGACCCTGTGGGCCGGCGTAGTTATTGGCGACGACGGGCGGCAGGTTGCCGTCCTCATCGGTGAAGCCGAGCACGGTGGCGTCGAAGTTTCCGACCTGCGAGCCGGGCAGTCCGTGAACCTCCATGCCTGGCGTGCCGCCGGAGCGGCCCTGCAGCTGGATGAAGGCGTCGCCTGCAATTTCCTCCGAGAAACGCGTGCAGCGCTGGCACAGGATGCAGCGATCGCGGTCGAGGAGGATCTGCGGGGAGACGGAGATCGGCTTGGGGTAGGTGCGCTTGATGTCCACAAACCGGGACTCCGCGCGCCCGTCCGTCATGGCCTGGTTCTGAAGGGGACACTCGCCGCCCTTGTCACATACCGGGCAGTCCAGCGGGTGGTTGATCAGCAGGAACTCCATGATTCCGTGCTGAGCCTTCTCCGCGACCTCGGAGGTCTCCTGAGTGTAGACCTCCATGTTCGGCGAGACCGCCACAGCACATGCGGGCTGCGGCTTGGGCATCTTCTGAACCACGCCGTCGCGATTCGGCGAGGCCACCTCGACGAGGCACTGGCGGCACGCGGCGGCCGGTGCCAGGAGCGGGTGATCGCAGAAGCGCGGAATGTGAACGCCCATCTTCTCCGCGGCGCGGATGATCAGCGTTCCCTTGGGAACGGAGGTTTCCTTGCCGTCAATCTTGAGAGTGACGAGTTCTTCTGGCGCGTTGTGAGTCGTTGTCATTGAACACCTACTTCGGAGAAGAGTGCAGACTTCTCGATGGGGAATCGCTCGGTGATCGGCGTCGTCAAGCAATCTTCAAACTCGGAACGGAACAGCTCGATCGCGGAGCGAACGGGGGTTGCTGCGGCGTCGCCGAGTGCGCAGAATGACCGTCCGAAGATGTTGCCGGCGATCTCGTAGAGGAGATCGATGTCGGCTTCGCGGGCGCGGCCCTCTTCGAAGCGGTGCATGATTTGACGCATCCAGTACGTTCCCTCGCGGCAGGGCGTGCACTTTCCGCAGGATTCGTGCTGGTAGAAGTCGGTCCAGCGGGAGACGACGCGAACAACCGAGACGGTCTCGTCAAAGACCTGAATAGCCCTGGTTGCGAGCATCGACCCGGATTCGGCCACTTCTTCGTATCCGAGCGGAACGTCGAGGTGGTCGGGGGTACACAGCGGAGCGGACGAGCCGCCAACCGCGTAGAACTTCAGTTCGTGGCCATCGCGCATGCCACCAGCCATCTCGAGCAGTTCGCGCATCGTGATGCCGAACGGAGCTTCGTACTGGCCGGGGTTCTTCACGTGGCCGGACAGGGAGAACAGTCCGTGACCGGAGGAGTTCTTCGTGTCTTCGCCCATCTTCTTGAACCAGTCGGCGCCGTTGTTGATGATGCCGGGCACCGAGGCGATTGATTCGACGTTGTTGACGACGGTCGGGCGGGCGTACAGACCCTCCACAGCCGGGAACGGGGGCTTCAGGCGCGGCTGGCCGCGGCGGCCCTCGAGCGAGTCGAGGAGCGCGGTCTCTTCGCCACAGATGTAGGCGCCGGCGCCGGCGTGAACCGTGATGTCGAGGTCATAATCGCCGTTGGGTCCAAGGCCCGTGCCGAGCAGGCCGGCTTCGCGAGCCTCGCGAACGGCGGCCAGCAGGCGGCGGTACACGTGCACGACCTCGCCACGCAGGTAGATGAAGCCGTGATTGCCACCGATGGCGATCATGCAGATCATCATGCCTTCGAGCAGGACGTGCGGGTTAGCCATGAGGACCGGGATGTCCTTGCAGGTGCCGGGCTCGGACTCGTCCGCGTTGACCACGAGGTAGCGCGGGCCGCCGTCGGGTGCCGGAAGGAAGGACCACTTCAACCCGGTGGGGAATCCTGCGCCGCCGCGTCCGCGAAGGCCGGAATCCTTGATGAGGTTCGTGATCGCGCCTTCCTCCTTCGACATCTCCCACGCCTTCTCGATGGCCTTGTAGCCACCGTTTTCGCGGTAGACGTCGAGCGTCCAGGAACGCTCCTTGTCCCAGATGTCACTCAAGACCGGCGCGAGTGTGCCGGGTGCATTGAACTCAGTCACTGCTGCTCCTCCCCACCTGTTGGCTGGGGTGCGCTCCAGCCCTGTTCGCGTGCGATCTTCAGGCCGGCCATCGTGGCGTCGCCACCGGCTGGGCCCTCGTCGACGAGGCCGTCTTCAAAGCCGGCCAGAACGCGTGAAATTTCCTTGAAGGTCTGAACCTTGTTCGGGCCGCGGGTCGGATGGACGTCCTTGCCCGCGCGGATGTCGTCCACGATCTGCTTCGCCGACGCCGGGGTCTGGTTGTCGAAGAACTCCCAGTTGACCATGACGACGGGCGCGTAGTCACAGCCGGCATTGCACTCGAGCTGCTCGAGCGTGATCTTGCCGTCCGCGGTGGTCTCATCGTGGCCGATGCCCACGTACTGGCTGAGCTCCTCCCAGATGATGTCTCCACCCATGACGGCACACAGCGCGTTCGTGCACACGCCCACGTTGTATTCGCCATTGGGACGACGACGGTACTGCGAGTAGAACGTCGCCACGGCCGAGACCTGGGCGCGGGTCAGGCCGAGGATGTCTGCCACGAGCGTGATGCCACGCGGGGAGCAGAAGCCGTCTTCGGACTGAATGAGATGGAGCAGCGGCATGATGGCCGAGCGCGACTGCGGGTAGCGCGAGAGAACCTCGTCGGCGTCGGCGCGCAGCCGTGCTTCAACGTCAGGCGAGTAATTGGTTGCCATTAGCGATCCACTCCTCCCATAACGGGGTCGACTGCCGCGAGCGCAATGATGAGATCGGCCAGCAGGCCACCCTCACCCATGATCGCGAGCGACTGTAGGTTGTTGTAGCCCGGGTCGCGGAAGTGCGCGCGGTAGGGGCGCGTTCCGCCGGAGGACACCAGGTGAACGCCAAGCGTGCCCTTCGGGTGCTCGATCAGCTGGTAGACCTGACCTGCCGGGACGCGGAAGCCTTCCGTCACCAGCTTGAAGTGGTGGATGAGCGCTTCCATCGATCCCGTCATGATGTGCTCGACGTGCTCGGGCGTGGAGCCCTGGCCGTCGCTGGCAATGGACAGCTGCGCTGGCCACGCGATCTTCTTGTCCGCCACCATGTAGGGCTGACCCTCGGTCTTATCGAGCTGGTCAAGCACCTGGTAGATGATGCGAATCGATTCGTAGCACTCCTCGAACTTCACCTTGATGCGGTTAAAGCCGTCAGACTTGTCGGCCACCGGCACGTCAAATTCGTAGAGGTCGTAGCCCGAGTTCGGCTGGGTCTTGCGAAGATCCCACGGAACGCCCGCGGCGCGGATCGACGGGCCGGTCATGCCGAGCGCCATGAGCGAGGACAGCGGCGAGACGGCGACGTCGATGTGGCGCTTCTTAAAGATCGGGTTGCCGAGCGTCAGATCCTGCATCTCAGAGATCGTGTTGCGCACGCCGGGAAGCAGCTCGCGGATGTAATCCGTGCCGCCGGCGGGCATGTCATCAGCCACGCCGCCGGGGCGGATGAACGCGTTGTTCATGCGCAGGCCCGTGATGTCTTCCAAAATGCGCAGGATGTCTTCGCGCAGGCGGAAGGTCAGGGTGAGCATCGTCGTCGCGCCCAACTCGTTACCGCCCGAGCCGATACCCACGATGTGGGACGAGATGCGGGTCAGCTCCATGAGCAGAACGCGAATTGCCTGGGCGCGCTCGGGAATCTGGTCCTCGATGCCCAACAGCTTCTCAACTGCCTGGCAGTAGGCCACTTCCTGGAAGATCGGGGCCACGTAGTCCATGCGAGTACAGAACGTGACGCCCTGCGTCCACGTGCGGAACTCCATGTTCTTCTCGATACCCGTGTGAAGGAAGCCCGTTGCTGCGCGCACTTCGTTCACACGCTCGCCGTCAAGCTCGCACTGAACACGAAGAACGCCGTGGGTCGAGGGGTGGACAGGGCCAAGGTTCACAACAATGTGCTCTTCACCGAGCTCCTCGGCGTCCTTGGCGATATCGCCCCAGTCGCCGCCCACTGCCTCATACATCTTTGCGCCGGCCATCGACTCCTCGGTCGCGGCACGCGTGGCGCGTGGCATGGAATTGGTCATTAGTTGTACTCCCTCCGTGCATCCGGCGGCGGAATAACGGCGCCCTTGTACTCCACGGGCACGCCACCAAGCGGGTAGTCCTTGCGCTGGGGGTGTCCGATCCAGTCATCCGGCATCGCGGAGCGAGTCAGGCCAGGATGCCCATCAAAAATAATTCCCATGAGATCGAAGGCCTCGCGCTCCGACCAGTCGTCGCCCGGGTAGACCGAGCAGATCGACGGCATGTGCGGATCGTCATCCGGGCACGTGACCTCGAGGGCGATCATCCGGTTGTGGGTGATCGAGAAGAACGGGAAGTAGCCGTGGAGCTCCCGGCCCTTATCGTGCGGGTAGTGCACGGCCGAGACGCCAAGGCACAGCTCGAAGCGAAGGTCTTGGTCATCGCGCAGGTAGCGCGCCACGTCCACGAGGCGCTCGCGCTTGATGAAGATCACGAGCTGGTCGTGTTCGACCGAGACCTTCTCGATGACGTCCGTCTCCGCGAAACCGTCGGCCTGGGCGAGCTCGATGATGATGTCCACGACCTCGTCGAACCAGCCGCCGTAGGGGCGGGTTGCCGGAGGAGCGGTGACGAATACTTCTTCTTGGCCGCCAAAGCCGGTGGTGTCGCCGGTGTCCTGGACACCCCACATGCCCTTTCGCCGGGCGATGACCGACGGACCTACCGCGCCGGTTGCTGCGATTTCATCACTCACGCCAGCAGTCCCTTTCTTTCCTCGACTGGGATCGCTTCGAGGGCGGCCTGCTCAGCCTTGCGCGCGATCTCCTTGCGGTGCTCGCCGATGGGGCGGCCCTCAATATGGTTGTTACGAAGCTCAAAGATTGCGTTGATCAGCATCTCGGGGCGCGGCGGGCAGCCGGGCAGGTAGACGTCAACGGGCACGAGGTGGTCAATGCCTTGGAGGATGGCGTAGTTGTTGAACATGCCGCCAGAGGACGCACACACACCCATGGAGATGACCCACTTGGGTTCCATGAGCTGATCGTAAATGTTGCGCACGACCGGAGCCATCTTCTGACTCACGCGGCCCGAGACGAGCATGAGGTCTGCGTGTCGCGGCGATGCGCGGAAGACCTCCATACCAATACGCGAGGCGTCGAATCGCACGGCGCCGAACGCCATCATCTCAATTGCACAGCAGGCCAGACCCATCGTCACCGGCCACGGCGAACGAGCCTGTGCCCAGCCGCCGACGGCCTCGATGCCGTGAAGGAGCTTTCCTGATGCCTTTTCTTCAATACCCATTCTTACTCCCACTCCAGTCCGCCACGGCGCCATTCATAGACGAACGGGACGGTAATGAGGAATACAAAGCTTGCGATCGCAATCACTCCGGCCACGCCCAGCTGATCCGCGGTCACAGCCCACGGATAGAGGAACACGACCTCGATGTCGAAAATGATGAAGGTCATGGCCGTCAAGAAGTACTTGATCGGGAAGCGCCCTTCCTGGCCAGCGTTCGGTGTGGCTTCGAGACCGCACTCGTAGTTGGCGACCTTGACGCGGTTATAGCGCTTGGGGCCGAGGAACGCGGACATGACGAGTCCGACGACGGCGACCACGCCGGCGGCAATGATCATCACTAGGAATGGAACATACGAATACATCAGCCCTCCACATGTTCTTTCATCGTTGAAAGGTTTGGTGCCTGTGCATGCACAACACGTCTAACCTTACAGGTTTGGTTAAAGTCTTTTGGGTTCACGCTTTAGGAACCACCTTCGTCAAAGACGTAATGAGCCTATCCATCCAGTCCCCGCCACGGCGATCGTAGGCGTCGGACAGAAGTTTCATCACGAGCGTCATCAGCGTGGGGCGGGGCAGGCCGTACTTGACGCAGATGTGCATGATCTCCGGACGTTCAATGAGCGCCGCAAAGATGCGCCCGAGCGTGTAGTACCCGCCCAATTCGAGGCGGAGCTCTTCAGGGTATTGCGCCATCGCGCGGTCCTGCTGGCCGAGCGTGGGGCGAAGGAGTGCTTGCCCGATGAAGTCCGCCAGGAGACGGCCGGACGCGAGCGCGTACGCGATGCCCTCACCGTTGAAGGGCGACACCATCCCGCCGGCGTCGCCGACGAGCGCCAGTCCGTTCTCGTAGTGCGGCTTTCGGTTGAATGCCATGGGTAGCGCCGCGCCGCGGATCGGGCCGCGTTGGGTGGTCTCGTTCAGTTCCCATTCGGGAGGCGTGTTGGCGAGCCAGGCTTGCAGGACCTTGCGGTGGTCGACGCCCGATGGCGTTGCCGTGGAGGAGAGGCTGCCGAGTCCGACGTTGACGAGGCCGTCGCCGACGGCGAACGCCCAGGCGTAGCCCGGAAGCTGTTCGGATTCGTTCGGCTTGCCCGCCCATAGTTCGAGCCAAGACTCCATCATGTCCGTCTGGGACAGCGGGGATTCGAAGTACGTGCGCACGGCAACGCCCATCGGGCGATCCTGCGCCTTTTCGCGGCCCACGGCTGTGGACAGGCGCGCCGAGACTCCCCCGGCGTCGACGACGAAGCGCGCCGAGAACGACATCTCTTCATTTCGGTCGCGGGTCGAGCGAGCGGTCACGCCCACGACTCGGCCGGACTTTTCGTGGATGATCGGGCCGGTGACCGTGACGCCCTCGCGCAACCGCGCGCCGGACTTCACGGCGTGTCGGATCAGCAGCTCATCAAAATCGGTGCGCCTATTCGCGCTTCCCCAGTTCGGCTGCGAGGCGAGCTCTGGCCACGGAACTTCGATCTCGTGGCCGGCGCCGTATGCGCGGATGCCGTGATTGCGGACCCAGCCGTCCTCTTCCTTGAGCGAGATGCCCATCCGGATGAGTTCGCCGACCGCGCGCGGGGTCAGGCCGTCGCCACAAATCTTGTCTCGCGGGAACGTCGCCTTTTCCAAAACGAGCACGTCAACACCGTTTTGGGCGAGGTAGTGGGCTGTAGATGCGCCTGCAGGACCGCCGCCAACGACGATGACATCTGCATGCTCTGCCATAGATCTGCCCTTCCCAAGGCGTGATTAATTTAATCGCGCCATTCCGCCCAATAGTCTACGCACCTTCGCCGGGCATACGAAATTGTCACGAACCTATTTACGCAATACTTTTCTTTCCGAATTAGGAGCGCGAGGTGATTAGGTGGAGGGCTTTTCCGCCCGGTGAAGTGCGACCACTCCGTTGGTGAGATTTCGGTATTCGACGTTGGTCCAGCCGGCCTCGCGCAGGTGCCCGGCGAACTCCTCCTGTGCCGGCCACGTCTCAATCGACTCGAACAGGTAACCGTAGGCGGCGGCGTTCGAGGAGAACAGTGAGGCCACGAGCGGCATGAAGTCCTGGAGGTAGAAATGGTAGGCGGTGCGGAACAGGCGGTTCTTCGGGCGCGAGAACTCGGCGATGACGAGGCGGCCGCCGGGCTTGGTCACCCGGAACATTTCGCTCAGCGCCATGTCCGGATCCTTCACGTTACGAATGCCGTAGGAAATGGTGGTCACGTCAAACGTGTTATCCGCGAACGGGAGGTTCATCGCGTCGGCCTGAACGAATTCCAGATCGGGGTAGCGCAGGCGGCCCTTCTTGATCATTCCTTCGGAAAAATCGGAGGCAATGACGTCGGCGCCGTACTTCGCGTAGGAGGCTGCGGACGAGCCCGTGCCGGCTGCGATATCGAGCACTTTTAGACCGGGGCGGGGCGCGATCGCCTCGCGGGTTGCAGAGCGCCAAACTTTAATAAGACCGCCGGTCAGGATTCCATTGGTGATGTCATATTTGTTCGAAACGCCGTCGAACATACTGGCGACGTCGCGGGGGTTCTTCTCTAGGGTGGCTCTATCCATACCTGCATTTAATCAAATTGCGACGTAACATCGATACTCGTGTTCGAGATTCCACATTTACGTGCCCAGACTACCGAGCTCCCGCACGCTCCGATTTTGACCTCGCTTCTGCGCACGGAGCAGGGGTCAATCGTCTGGATGCGCGAGGGCAAGGGCTTTGTCGCAGCCGGCCAAGCGGCGCGCTATGACCACGGGCCAGATGGCGCAAACACGCGGTTTGCGCTGGCTTCGCAGTGGTGGACAGAGGTGTTGGCGGAGGCCGAGATTCGCGACGACATGCGCGGGCGCGGCACCGGACTGGTCTGCGTCGGCTCCTTCAGTTTTGCGTCCGATTCGCACGCTGGGTCCGCCTTGATCATCCCGCAGGTCGTGGTGGGCTGGGACGGCGAGCGCGGATGGATCACATTCATTGGCCCCGCCGATCGTGACGTGTTCGACACGCTGGATCCCGACGCACGCGAGCTCGTCGACGCCGCACTGCGGCCCTCCCAAGTTGAGTATCCCGGCCACGGCGCCGCTCACGTCAAGCCGGCCGACGCCGACGCGCACCGGGCCGCCGTCGTCGCTATTCAAGAACGCATCGACGCGGGTGAGGCCGACAAGGTCGTGCTCGCGCGGGAACTCACTGTGACCACGGACGAGCCGATCGACGAGCGCTACGTCATCGAGCGCCTGGCGCAGGCCTATCCGCAGACGTGGACGTTCGCCGTGGACGGGCTCGTGGGCGCGACTCCGGAGCTATTGGCCGCGACGACGGACCGGTCGGTTCACGTTCAGGTGCTGGCGGGCACGCTCCCCCGCGGCGGCGATGACGACGCCGGGAAGCTACAGGCCTCCGAGAAGGACGTGGCCGAACACCGCCTCTCCGTGGAGTCGGTGGTGACGGAACTGGAGAAGATCGCCACGCTTCACGTGGATGACACGTTCGTGCTTGAGCTGCCCAACGTCGTCCATCTGGCCACGAATGTGCGCGCGGATCTCGAGTTTGACGCGACAGCCCTTCAGGTGGCCGGCGCATTGCATCCGACCGCCGCGCTTGGCGGCACGCCCACGCTGCAGGCGCTGGAGATTATCTCGCAGGTCGAGGGCATTGATCGGGATCGCTACGGCGCGCCCGTGGGATGGATGGACGCGCGCGGTGGCCAGTGGTGCGTGGCTCTGCGCTGCGCGCGCATCGAGGGCAACCGGGCAACGGCCTGGGCCGGTGGCGGCATCCTCGCGACCTCCGATCCGGACGGCGAATACACCGAGACCGTGGCCAAGTTCGCGCCGATTCTTGGCGCGCTCGGCGCAGAGGCTTAGGGCTCGGCGTAGAGTTTAGTCAGCGCAGAGGTTTAGTCAGCGCGCGTCGCGAGCGTCACGTCGACCTCGAGCAACTCGCCGTTGCGGATGATCAGGAGCGTGATGACCTCGCCGGAGGCGAACTGCCGGACGTACCCGGTGAGGGCAAGCGCCGAGGAGACGTCTCGCCCGTTGACCTGAAGCACGACGTCGCCCACCTTCAACCCCGCCATATCGGCCGGGGTGTTCGGATCCACGACCCGCACTTCCGCGCCCGTCCAGGCCGTGCCGTCGGCCTGACCGATTCCGTCGATGATGGACACGCCCAAGTACGCGTGCTCTGCCACGCCGTTCTCGATGAGCTCGCCCGCCACCCGCTGCGCGAGGTTCGCCGGGATAGCGAAGCCAAGCCCGATCGAGCCGACCTGCCCCTCCTCGCCCAGCGATGCGATGGAGGAGGCCACGCCGATGACCTGACCGCTCTCGTCGAAGACCGGCCCTCCCGAGTTTCCGGGGTTGACGGCCGCGTCGATCTGAATGGCGTTCGTAATGACGCGCGTCGGATCTGCGTTCGCGCTTTCCTTGATGGTCTGAACTGGCCGATCGAGCGCGGAGACGATGCCGGTGGTCATCGTGGAGGAGAGCCCGAGCGGGTTTCCGATCGCGGCAACCGGATCGCCGACGACGACCTGGGAGGAATCGCCAAAGCGCGCCACCGTGAGGTTATCCGGCGGAGAGATGAGCTTGATGACGGCGAGGTCGGTCGATTCGTCGGTGCCCACGATATCGGCGTCGTAGACGCGACCGTCGTGGAGCGTCACGTACACGCCCGTCGCGCCGTCAACCACGTGGTCGTTCGTGATGATGTGGCCCTGATCGTCGATCACAAAACCGGATCCGGCAGACGCACCGCCCTGAAGCGAGACGTCGATGGCCACCACGGAGCCGCCCACGGCATCCGCGACGACGGCCCAGTCCGGTGCCGCGCCGTCGGTCTCGACGAGTTCGGTGGTGCCGGAGGTGAAGGTAGTCGGCGCGGCGGCAGGTCGCGAGTTGAACCAGCGCGCGTTCATGACGCCGACGCCGAGTACGCCGCCCAGCAGCGCCGAAATGAGGCCGACGGCGATGAGCGCGGCCCAGCCCGGGCCCTTGCGCTTCTTCTTCTGAGGCTTGGATGCCTGAGCCTGCTCCCAGCGCGACCACGGGAAGTCCCCCGTTGGCACCTGCCCCTGCGACTGGTTCACCGGGGTCGAGCCGTAGACGTTCTGGCCCGAGTTATTCATTGGCGTGGGAGCCACCGCCGGCGAGTGCACGACCGGACGGGTCTCGTGGCCCGGGATCTCGTGAGGCGTGGCCTGGTGGGCCGGGCTCTCGTGGCGCGGGCTGAAGCGCGACTGCGTCGGCTGACTCGGCGCATGGCCGCCGTGCGGCGCGCCCGATGGGCGCTCGCCGAAGGGGAAGTTGTTCGGGTAGGCAAGGCGCTCGGTCGGCGCGGAGTCGCGGCGCGCGCTGTCCGGCGAGGAATTGCCAGCGGTCCCAGATGAGCCTCCGGGGCCCAGTGCCCGTTCGTCGTCGTGGTTATCCATGACTTCCTCCCTCCACATAGCCCTGCGCTACCGTGTCTAATCTAAGGGCATGCGCCGGTGCAGTTGAAATTTCACGCGAATTTTTTACTCAGGGCACAAGTGCGCGCACGATCGCGTCTGCGAGGTCCCGCCGCGCCGCGCGCTCGTCGGCCATGGCCGTGCGGCCAAGATCCACGTACACGATTCGAACCCCGCCGACGGTCGCGAGCGCCTCGGTGAACTCCGCGAGGTTCGCGGGCGCGAGGAACTCCACGCCGAGCGCGCGGGCGAGCGCCTCGACGTCCAGCTCCTTTTCAGTGCGGAACGCCCGGTCGTAGGCGGCCTCGGGGCCTGCCCCATATTCGAGCGTGGCAAACAGTGAGCCGCCGTGATCATCGATCACGACGACGTCGAGGCCCGGGATCGTCTGCCCCGCCCCACGCACGAGCGCACCGAGATCGTGGATGAAGGCGAGGTCTCCGACGACGACGCGCACGGGCTCCCCCAGCGCGATCGACGTGCCTATTGCCGTGGAGATCGTGCCGTCGATACCCGCGAGCCCGCGGTTGGCAAAGAGCGGGCCGGCGGGCACGCCGCCGTAGAGGTTGACCTCGCGGATGATCGAGGAGGCCGCGAGCTGGGTGGGCACGGGTGAGGCCGTCAGTGCGCGCGCGATGGTTGGGAACGTGAGCTCCGCGCCGATCTCGCCCTCGATGGCCGCGTCCGCGAGCGCGCTGGCATCTCGCCAGTCCTGGAGCCACTGAGGGTCGGCCTGGGCCAGCAGTTCGTTGACCTCGTCGAGGGTGGTGACGTGCGCGGTGCCGGCGGCGTCGGTGTACCCGGCCCCCTCATCCACGGCGAAGACGGCGACGGCCGGGTCGGCGAGGATCGCCGAGACGTCGCGCGTGAGGGTGGGGTGACCAAGCACGATCACCGAATCGATGCGGGCCCGAAGCGGCGTGCGCAGGAGGTAGGGGTGGGCACTGACCGCGTTCGGGTGGGCGCGCAGCTCGCCGGTCGGTTCGGCGAGGATCGGCACATCGGCAAGGCGCGGCACACGCTCGCGCAGGTGCTCGCGCAGATGAGTGTGCGCGGCTAACTGCGACCGAACTGAGGGGCCAGACACGACGACGGGGTGGCGCCCGGGCTCGGGCTGATCCGGCGCGCAGTCGGCCGCGGCGCTGCTCCAGGTGTGGCCTGGCACGAGCGGCTCGCGGAAGGCCACGTTGATAAGCGCGGGTCCGGGCTCGGCGCCCGTCGCCTTGCGCACCGCTCGGACAACCTGACCGCGCACCTCGGGCGCATCGGCGGGGATGTCCGTGACGAAACGGACCGACCCGTCGAGCACGGCGCGGTGGTCGGCGGTCTGCGAGGCGCGCACGCCGCGCCTCTCATGCGGGCGGTCGGCGGCGAGGACGATGAGGGGCACGCCCGCGTAGTTGGCCTCCTCGACGGCTGGATGCAGGTTCGCAACCGCGGATCCCGACGTCGTCACAACAGCTGCGGGCTTGCCCGCGACTCCCGAGCCGAGTGCGATAAAGCCCGCCACGCGCTCGTCGGTTTCGATGTGCAGCGTGATGACGCCGGCGTCTGCGGCGTCGCCAAGCGCGTAGGCAAGCGGGGCCGATCGCGAGCCCGGGCACAGCACGAACGTGCTCACGCCGGCCTTGACCAGCTCGGCGATCACTGCGCGCGCGACGCGCGTCGAGCCTTCCATCAGCACCGCTCTCCCATCAACATAGTCCCCCCATGAATTCGAAATCTCCGCTCACGTCACCGCGGTTCGCGGCAAGCTCCCACATCGCGTCGAGGCGCAGGTGCCAGCGGGTCATCAGGTCCTCGCTGACCGGTGCGGAGTATTCCGGAACGATATCGCGGATTGCGATCTCGCCGCCCGTTGGCGTGAGTGGATCGGCCACGACGTCGCGCTCGAACAGCCTCGAGGTGGCAAGCCCACAGGCGTGCGGCAACTCGGGAAGGGATGCCGCGAGCGCGAGCCCGGCCCGCAATCCCACCGAGCTTTCGACGGCGGAGGACACGACGATGGGCATCGCGAGCCTCTCGCACGTCTCTAGCGCCGCACGCACGCCGCCAAGCGGTTGGTTCTTGAGCACGGCCACGTCCGCCGCCCCGGCGCGCGTGATCTCCTCGAAGGCGTGGTCGAGCCTGATTGACTCGTCGGCGGCGATGGGCACGTCAACCTTCCGGCGCACGGCGGCCATATCCTCCACCGACCGGCACGGCTGCTCAACGTACTCGAGCCCGCCGGCTGCCGCCTCCATCTGCCGGATGTGCGAGACCGCCGTCGCCACGTCCCACGCCGCGTTCGCATCCACGCGGATCTTCGCATCGGGCTGCGCGCTGCGCACGGCCTCGAGCCGGGACAGATCTTCGGCCAGGGAGTCGGGGTGGTCGGCAATCTTCACCTTGAACGTCTGGCAGTTGGAATCGGCCGCGAGCCCGTAGGCGGTGACGGGGCCGACGGCCGGAATCGTCTCGTTGACGGGAATCGAATCACGCACCCGCTCGGGATATCCCCGCTGTGCCGCCTCGACACCGGCGGCGAGCCAGGTGGCCGCGACGGCGTCGTCGTAATCCCAAAACGGCGAGGCCTCGCCCCAGCCCGCCTCGCCCTCGAGGAGCAGGCCGTCGCGTTCGACCAGGCGGCGGAAGCGGTTCTTGAACCTCAGCCGGTAGACGTAAATCTTCACCCCTCCACAATACGCTGGCACAATGGGGTTATGACACATGCGACTAGTGCCCTGCCCGCCAAGGTTTCCGAGACGTTCGATCCGCGCCGCTGGCGGTCAATCGACGGCTTCCCGGATTCTGACATCACGTACCATCGCGCCGTTGAGCGCAAGTACAACGGCGAGGCGGTGATCGCCGAGCGCGACCTGCCGGTGGTGCGCATCGCGTTCAATCGGGCGCACGTACGCAACGCGTTCCGGCCCGAGACCGTAGACCAGCTCTACAAGGCGATCGATCACGCGCGCCTGTCGGGCGAAATCGGCACGGTGATCCTGACGGGCAACGGCCCGAGCGAGAAGGACGGCGGCTGGGCGTTTTGCTCGGGTGGCGACCAGCGGATTCGCGGGCGGGACGGCTACAAGTACGACGGCGGTGGCGACGACGCCGAGGCGAATGCGGCTACGCGGGCCGAGACGTCGCGGGCCGGCCGACTCCACATTCTTGAGGTTCAGCGTCTCATGCGCACCTCGGGCATGATCTTCGTTGCGGCCGTGACCGGCTGGGCCACCGGCGGAGGGCACTCGCTCAACGTGGTGTGCGACCTCTCGCTCGCCTCGATCGAACACGCGCGGTTCATGCAGGTGGACGCGAACGTCGGCTCGTTCGACGCCGGATACGGCGCGGCGCTCCTTGCGCGCCAGGTGGGAGACAAGCGGGCGCGCGAAATCTTCTTCTTGGCGCGCGAGTACTCGGCCGAGGACGCCGAGCGCTGGGGCGTGGTCAACGAGGCCGTGCCGCACGCCGAGATTGAGTACCGGGCGCTCGAGTACGCCAAGATCATGGCCACGAAATCCCCGCAGGCGCTGCGGATGCTGAAGTTCGCCTTCAACCTCGCCGACGACGGTCTGGCTGGCCAGCAGGTGTTCGCCGGCGAAGCCACGCGTCTGGCCTACATGACCGACGAGGCACAAGAGGGCCGGGACGCTTTCCTCGAAAAGCGCGCCCCCAACTGGGACGACTTCCCCTTCTACGCGTAGGGGTGGGCGTGGATATTCAGGTACTGGAGGGCGGGCGCGGGCCCGAGGCGCTGGCCAGGGTTGATCGGGCGGTTCGCTCGGCGTTGCGCGCGCATCTCGCAGGCGAGCACCCAGCGCCACTCTTTGTTGTGCCGCCCGGCACCGACGCGCAGGCCGCGAGCGCCGAAGCACTCGAGCTCGGCGTGCCTGCCGAGGCGGGCGTCCTCATGCGGACCTCTGGCTCGACCACCGGCACCGGCAAGATCGTTGCCATCAGCTGGGAATCGCTCGTCGCCTCCGCCACCGCCACACACGAAGCCTTTGGCGGCCCGGGCCGGTGGGTGGCCGAGTTGCCACTCCACCACATCGCGGGCTTCCAGACCGTCGCTCGCACGGCGCTCGTGAGCATCACGGCCGGCGACGATTCGATCCGCCCGGCCTACCTTGACCTCTCCGACGCAGGCGCGCTCGCCAAGGCACTTGCGCCGGCAGCCGGATCGGACGCTGCACACACCGGGCGCGTGTACTTCTCCCTCGTTCCCACCCAGTTGCTCCGAATCCTCGACAACCCACCCGTCCTCGATGCCCTTTCCGGCGCGGTTTTTCTCGTGGGTGGCGCGGGCGTGAGCGCGGAGGCTCTCGAACGCGCGCGGGCCGGCGGCATCGAGATCCACACGTCCTACGGCATGACGGAAACCTGCGGCGGCTGCGTCTACGACGGCCTGCCGATCGGTGACACGCAGATCCTCCTCGACGACGCCGGTCGGATCAGCTTGCGCGGGACCGCCGTGGCTCTCGGGTACCTCGGCGATCGCACTCGGGCTGGCGGCGACCCGGCTTTTAGGGCCGATGCCAACGCGCGGATCCACGCCACCCAGGACGCCGGCCGCGTTACCGACGGGCGCCTCGAGGTCTTGGGCCGCATCGATGACGCGATTACCACCGGCGGCCTGACCGTCATGCCGAGCCTCATCGAAGCCTCGCTGGCGAAGACGGGCTGGGACGCCGTCGTCGTTGGTGTGCCGCACCTGGAGTGGGGAGAAGCCGTGGTCGCGGTGATCGACGACCGCGCGAACCACGCGCAAAGTTGCAACGTCACCGTCATGCGCAGCTACGTCAAGCTGGACCTTGGTGAGGGGTGGGCGCCCACGTACGTCGTGGGGTTGTCGGACCTTGGCGGCGAACTGCCGCACACCGACTCAGGCAAGGTCAATCGACGAGAGCTATCCGACATGGTTGCCGACCACCTCGGGCTCTAGCTCGCGGTAGGATAGGGCGGCTGAAAGGACTGCAATGGCAACCCTAAATGACTGGCTTGAGGGCGCCCGCGTGCGCACGCTACCAGCGGCGGTCTCTCCCGTGCTCGTGGGATCGGGCATCGCGATCATGGAGGGCGGATTCTCGTGGGTCCGCGCGGTTCTCGCAGGCGCCGTGGCGCTCCTGCTTCAGGTGGGCGTGAACTTCGCGAACGACTATTCGGATGGCGTGCGCGGCACGGACGAATGGCGCACCGGTCCCCCACGCCTGACAGGCGGGGGCAAGACCTCCCCGAACGTCGTCAAGTTCGCCGCCTTCGCGTTCTTTGGCCTCGCCGGCCTCGCGGGCATCGCGCTCGTGGCGCTGTCTGGCCAGTGGTGGCTCATCGCGGTGGGTATCGCGGCCGTCGTGGCCGCTTGGTTCTACACGGGTGGCAAGAATCCGTACGGGTACATGGGGCTGGGCGAAGTGTTCGTCATGGTCTTCTTCGGTTACGTGGCAACAGTCGGCACCACCTATACGCAGACCGGCACCGCGCCGTGGGAGGCCTGGGCCGGCGGCACCGGCGTGGGCCTGATCGCCTGCGCGCTGCTCATGATCAATAACATTCGCGACATCCCCACCGACTCCGTGACCGGCAAGAACACGTTGGCCGTGCGCTTAGGTGACCGACGCGCGCGGATCTCCTACGGGCTCATGCTCGCTGGCGCCATCGTCTTCGGGGTTGCGATTGGCTTCAGCCACTGGCCGGTAAGCATCGGCATGATTCCGCTGGCCGTGTGGGCGATTGTGCTAAGCCGCCGCGTCATGTCCGGCCTCGAGGGCCGCGCCCTCATCCCCGTACTTCGCGACACCGGCCTGCTCGAGTTGGCCTACGGCGCCGTCGTCGTCGCGGCGATCGCTCTGTTCTGATCTTGTTGGCCGCGCCGTTCTGATCTTGTTCGCCGCGCCTTCCAGGCGCCGCCTTAACCCTCATCAAAATCGGCGAAGAGTGGCGTTCCTGCCGGCTGCAGGTAGGACTCCACGAGGCTTTTGAGCGGACGATCCGCCAGGTGTGAGAAGCGGCAGGTGTGCGGCACGGTCGGAGGGTAATCCTCAATCTGTATGCCCAGCTGCGTGCCGTCGGGCCGGCGCAGCGAGAAGACCTCGGCTCCGATGCTGCTATGTCCGTCCGCCCCGAGGAGGATTCGGCTGTGACTGAACCATATTTATATTGCGCAATATTTGAACTAGGGTGGGGCGCGTGGCTCGAGTAATACCGATTATCATTGGCGTCGCGTTGATTATCTACGCGTTCATTGACGCTGCCCGCACGGATTCGTCCAAGATGCCGGCGCGTATCAGTAAGCCCGTGTGGTTGTTGCTGATTGCCATCGTGCCCGTGCTTGGGGCACTGATTTGGCTGTTCTTTAAGTACCAGTACATCTTCAAATCGGACTACAAGATGCCCAGCAGCGGCGCGAACCCGTTCAGCCGCACCAAGAAGCCCACGGGCCCGGTGGCTCCCGACGACGATCCGGAGTTCCTCGCCCGCCTCGAAGCCCGCAATCGCCGCCGCGCGTACGAACAGCGGATGCGCGAGGAAGAGGGCCTTGATCCTCTCGAGGACGACGAGGAGACCGAGCACGACGACGGCGAGAACGACGACGAACGCTTCGACGAAGGCGGCCTGTACGGTTCACGCTAAGACCGCGTGAGCTGGCCGCCGGCTGATCCAGCAGGTGGTTTAGGTGTGTGCCTCGGCTGATGACGTGCCCGGCACCATGTCCGACGCCTCGTCGAGGAGGTAGCCGACCGGCTCCCAGTAATCCAAGGCCAGCAGCTGCTTGTCGGCGAAGGTCAGCGACGTGACCGACGCGAGCGAGCATTCGCGCCTGCGCGGATCGTGTGCGATGGGCTTGCGCTCAACAAAGCGGCGCATCGACCAGATTGTGAGCTGGTGGGAGAACAGGACTGCCTCTCCCCCGCGGGCGTGGTCGATGGCGTGTGCAATAGCTTGAGACATGCGCTCGATAATCTCGTCATAGGGCTCGCCCCACGATGGCTCGAGCGGGTTGGCGTACCACGACCAATAGCGCGGGTGAGCCAAAATCCACCGGTTCTTATTGACGGGCACGCCCTCGAACTTGTTGTCGGCTTCGAGGAGTCGTGCATCCTTGACGATCTCGAGTCCGAACGCCTCGGCTGTGGGCGTCGCCGTCTCAACGGCCCGTTCGAGCGGGGAGGACATCACGTAGCGCACGTCGTGCTCCGAAAACGCCTCGCCCAGGCCATCTGCCATGCGGTAGCCCAGATCCGAGAGGTGGTAGCCGGGCCTGCGACCATACAAAACGGCCTCGGGGTTATGAACCTCTCCGTGGCGGACGAGGTGAACGGTCGTAATATCCATGGCCTACATTGTGCCATGCGGGGCGGCGCGAGCCGAACCCGGTTACTCCTGCGCGTCGATAAGCTTCTTCAGGACGCGGCCGAACTTCAAGAACTCCTCGGCGTCCAAGTGCGAGATGAGGTGGCGGCGCACGGATTCAACGTGCTGCGGCGCTGTCTTTTCGAGCTTGGCAAAGCCATCGTCCGTGAGTTTGCAGATGATGCCTCGGCGGTCGTCCGGGCATGGGGCGCGCAGGACAAAGCCCTCCTTCTCGAGCCGCTTGACCGTGTGGGTCAGCCGCGAGCGCGAATGCACGAGGTTCTCGGCAAGGTGCGACATGCGCAGCTGGCGGTCCGGGGATTCGGACAGACGCACGAGCACCTCGTACTCGTTGAGGGTCAGGCCAGAATCCGTGGCAAGGTCATGATTGATCGCATCGAGAACGAGAGCCTGACCCGTGAGGAATGATCTCCAGGCGGTCTGCTCTTTCTCGTTCAGCCATTCGACCACGTCTGCCTCCCTGCGTGCCTGATTGAAACTTCAACAAGCCGAGTATGTCACAGTCTTTCCCGCAAAAGAAAGAGCCCCGCCCGAATTGCCCGCATCCGCCGCTTTGATCGACGACGACGATACGCCCACCTTTTCGCGACAGCGCGCCAGTTCGCACCATTGGCCGGGTGGGCGAAACCGTGACTAAACGCTCATGGCGAAACGTGGCTCACGGGCACTTCACGGTGTTAGGCGTTTCCCGATGCTCCCTAGGCGCTTCACGACACGCGCCAAGGCGAGCCGACCGTCGTCGTGAAGAAAAACCGGCTTCCTTATGGAAACCGGTCCGACAGGGAAAACCTATCTACTTCTTGTTGCGACGCTGGTGGCGCGTCTTGCGCAGCAGCTTGCGGTGCTTCTTCTTCGACATCCGCTTGCGGCGCTTCTTAATAACGGAACCCATCGGTTACCTCCGATCGCATTGGCAGTGGCTCAGCCACGTGAACGAGAAAATACTACCCTAGAGCGGGCGAGGGCAAAATTAGGCCCCGAACGCCTCGCGGGCGTCGGTGGCAGATTCGCCGGAGAGTAGATTGTCAACAGCCGACTTAGGCACCCTGTACGAATTACCAACGCGTACTGCCGGCAACTCACCGGCGTGGACCATTCGGTACACAGTCATTCGCGATACGCGAGTTAATTCGGCGACTTCGGCAACCGTGAAAAACTGCGGTGCCGAGGGTGGTAGCTGCGCCATCCTTACCGTCCTTGCATCCCCCATCGGGCGTAAAAAATTCACCGCCGAGAACTGTCGGCGTCACTTCGTTTCACACCATACCCGATTTCCCCAACTTCAACACCATAAACGGGACAATTCCGCGCGAAATAACTTCGTCACACTCCCGCGTCTCGGATGGCGGTACAGATTCGGCCCCCGAGGACTAATCTTGGATAAGCACACTGAGCGAGGGAAAGGCGGTCACATGGCGCACATAGCTCACGTCGGCACGCCCGGACCAGCCGGCCCCCGCCTGCGCGACCGCATCGATCACATCGCGCGCCACTCCCCCGCGCGCCTTGCGATGATCGTTTTCGCCTTCATCATCTTGATCATCACGTCCCTCCTGCTCATGCCGTTTGCCAAGGCCGGCGCGGGAAGTGCGAGCTTCCTCGAGGCGCTGTTTACCGCCACGTCGGCGGTGTGCGTGACTGGCCTGACGATCGTTGATTCGGCCACCTACTGGACGGGCTTCGGGCACGCGATCATCGCGATCGGCCTTCAGATCGGCGGCCTGGGCGTCATGACGCTCGCCTCGCTGCTCGGCCTCGCGGTCTCCCGGCACATCGGCCTCACGCAGCGCTTGCTCGCGGCGTCGGAGACGAAGTCGAAACTCGGCGACGTCGGCGGGCTCCTCAAGGCCGTCGTCATCACCTCGCTGTCCGCCGAGCTCCTCATCGCCGTCGCGCTCTTCCCCTCGATCATGGCGCGCGAGGACACGTTCCTCGGGGCGCTGGGGCACTCGATCTTCATGGCGCTGTCGACATTCAATAACGCGGGATTCGTGATCGCCGACGCCGGCCTGACCGGTTTCGTGGGAAGCTGGGCGATCTTGGTGCCGATCATTCTTGGCACAATGGCGGGCGCGATCGGCTTCCCCGTCATCTTGAACATCTCGCGCAACCCGCGCTCGCCCAAGCGCTGGTCACTGCACACGAAGCTCACCCTCGTCACGTACTTCTCGATCTGGGTGATCGCCGTGGTCGCGATCGGTGCGCTCGAGTGGAACGGCGCCTTCGGGGATTTGAACACGAACGAGCGCGTCCTCGCCTCGCTGTTCCAGGGCACCACGCCGCGGTCGTCCGGCCTGTCCACGGTGGACATCGGGGCGATGTCGGAGGGCACGTGGTTCGTCATGGACGTCCTCATGTTCATCGGCGCCGGATCGGCAGGCACGGGCGGCGGCATCAAGGTGACCACGTTTGCCGTGCTCGTCCTCGCGATTATTGCGGAGGCGCGAGGCGATCGGGACACCGAGGCGTTCGGCAGGCGCATCCCCGCCGACGTGCACCGGCTCGCCATTTCGGCCACGTTCCTCGGCGCGTTCCTCGTCGGGCTCGCCACGCTCGTCATATTGAGCGTCTCGAATCAGCCCCTCTCGCGCGTGCTGTTCGACGTCATTTCGGCCTTCGCCACGGTCGGCCTGTCCACGGGCATCACGCCCGACCTGCCGTCGTCGGCGAAACTCGTCCTCGTCGTCCTGATGTACCTGGGTCGCGTGGGAACCATGACCTTCGCCGCGGCGCTCGCCCTGCGCTCGCGCCGGCGCGTCGTCAGACTGCCAGAAGATCGACCGATCATTGGCTAAAATCACCACCAACGATAGGGGTAAACATGCCGCATAGGGTTTACACGGACACCGCGACCCTCGTCATTGGGTTGGGCCGCTTCGGTTCGGCGATCGCGGCCACGCTCGACCGCTTGGATAAGGACGTGCTGGCCGTCGAGGTCAACTCGGATCTGGCGCAGCAGTGGTCCCACCGCTTCTCCGTGGTGGAGGCCGACGCGCGCACATCCGAGGCGCTTCACCAGCTCGGCGCCGAGGACTTCGACGTGGCGGTTGTGGGCGTGGGAGCCCTCGAGGCCTCGGTGCTCATCACGGCAAACCTCGTGGACCTTGGGATCAAGGACATCTGGGCGAAGGCCACCTCGATCGAGCACGGCACGATCTTGAAGCGGATTGGCGCCCACCACGTGGTCTATCCGGAGTACGACGCCGGTCAGCGCGTTGCGCACATGCTCTCGGGGCGCATGCTCGACTACATCGACATGGAGGACGGCTTCACGATCGTGAAGATGGTTCCGCCCAAGGATTTGGTGGGCTTCTCGCTGGCGGAGTCGAACGTTCGGCAAAAGTACGGCGTGACGATCATCGGGTTGAAGTCACCCGGCCAGCCGTTTGAGTACGCGACGCCGGAGACGACGATCAGTTCTGGCGACATCCTCATCGTCTCAGGCGAATCCTCCCTCCTTGAAGACTTCGCGAATAGAAATGTCGGACGGCTAAGTTAGCCTGTTTTCATGGCAAAGAAACAGGACGCATTCAGGTGCTCCGAGTGCGGCTGGACCTCCATGAAGTGGGTCGGCCGCTGCGGAGAGTGTCAGGCGTGGGGAACCGTGGAGGAAGTGGCCGCTGCGAGCGGCCCGTCGAAGGTGGCGCCGCTCGCGCCGCGCTCACCCGCCCAGCCCATCACCGAGGTCTCCCAGCAGGCGTCAGTCAAGGCTCCTACGGGTGTGCCGGAGCTGGATCGCGTGCTTGGCGGCGGCATCGTGCCCGGCGTCGTGATTCTTATGGCCGGCGAACCCGGCGTCGGCAAGTCCACGCTGCTGTTGGATGTGGCGGCCAAGGCGGCGCAGGAAGCGAAGAAGAACGGAAAGCCGCCCGTCCTCTATGTGACGGGTGAGGAGTCGGCGTCGCAGGTGCGCTCACGCGCGGAACGCATCGGCGCCCTGCACGAGCATTTGTTGCTGACCGCCGAGGCCGATCTAGCGAAGATCCTGGGCCACGTGGGCGATTCAAAGCCGTCGCTGCTCATCGTTGATTCCGTGCAGACGATCATGGATCCGCAGGTTGATGGCGCCGCCGGTGGCGTGGCGCAGGTACGATCCGTGACGTCCACGCTGGTCAACACGGCCAAAGCATCTGACTTGCCGGTGATGTTGGTGGGGCACGTGACGAAGGACGGCTCGATCGCCGGCCCGCGCGTGCTCGAACACCTCGTTGATGTGGTGTGCCAGTTCGAGGGCGATCGCCACTCGCGGTTGCGGCTCGTGCGGGCGGTGAAGAACCGCTACGGTGCCACGGACGAGGTGGGCTGTTTCGAGCTGGTGGACTCGGGCATTCACGGGCTGGCCGATCCATCCGGGCTGTTCCTATCCGCGCGCAACCTCACGGTTCCAGGCACGTGCGTCACGGTGACGCTCGAGGGAAGGCGCCCGATGCCCGTCGAGGTTCAGGCACTGTCCGTAGCGGCCGCTGGTCCCCCGCGTCGAACGACCTCGGGGGTGGATAGCTCGCGCGTTGCCATGATGCTCGCCGTCCTCCAGTCCCGGCTGGGCATCGAGTTTGAGCGCAATGACGTATTTGTCTCCACCGTCGGCGGGGCGAAGGCCTCGGAGCCGTCGGTGGACGTGGCGATTGCGCTCGCCTTGGCCTCGGCGGCGCTCGACCTGCCGCTGGCCCCCGGCGTGATCGCGATTGGAGAGGTCTCGCTCACCGGCGAGCTACGCCCCGTGGTCGGGTTGCAGAGGCGGATCAACGAAGCGGCACGACTCGGTTTCCACACGGCGGTTGTGCCGGTGACGGGTGATGACCTCAAAGTGCCAGACGGCATGAGCGTTCGTGCCGTTGCAGACGTTCAGTCGGCCGCGCGGTCAGTCCTTCCGGTGAATGTGAACTGATGGCTGTGAACTGATGGCTGTTCGCCGGGCTTGGTGAACGAGCAGGGTGAGCTATTCGGTGTCCTCGGGTTCGCCCGACTGAACCTCGGTGGGTGCCTGGACGCCCTCGTCGGTGGCAGGCGCGTCTGTGCCCTCTTCGGGCGTGCCATCGGCAGGTTCGCCGCTGTCGCCAGTGTCATCAGTGTCGCCAGTGTCCTCAGCGTCGTCCGTGGGCTCGGGTTCGGGCGGCGGCGCGGCTGCGAGGTCGAAAACGATGCCGCTCTCGAGGAGCTCGTCGCCGCCGAGGAAGACGCGGCCCACGTAGGTGCCCGGCTGCGCGGCCGACGACGCCGAACAGTCAGCGCCCGTGTTCAGGCCGTTCCACTGGAGCGGCTGGCTGGTGGTGAGTTCGGTATCCAATAGCAGGGTTTTGGAGCCGATTCCGGCCTGGCAGGTGGCGGTGTCGAAGATGATCTGATCGCCTGAGGTGATGTGCAGGCGGAGGTCGGCGGCGTCGAAATAGCACGGGCGCTCGCCCGTGTTCGTGATGGACGTGGTGAACTGTATCGGCTGGCCGGCCTGCGAACCGAGACGGTCGACGCTCGTGGATAGCATGTCGGCGCTGCACTCCACGGGCGCGTACTGCTCGACCGGGCTGACCGGGGCCGTGTGGTTCTCAATCTTCGACAGCGCGTAGCGCGTAACGAGGAGGATCGCCGCAATTGCGAGCACGACTGCCGCCACCACGAAAACGATCAGCTTGATTCTGCGCGACCTGCGCGTTGCCTCTTCTCGCTCCTTGGCGGTCAGTGGCTTGGTCTGCTTGGTGGGGCGCTTCGTGGCGGCCGTGCCGCGAGCGCCCTGCCGGCCGGTCCGGGAGCGCCTGTCGTCGCGATCCGTGCGTGTGCCCGCTGCCGCACGTCCGCGCGCATCTTGTGGCCGGCGCTTGCGGGGCTGACCATCGCGAGTGCGGGGCTGGCCATCGCGTGTGCGGGCCTGGCCTGAACGGGCCTGGTCTGAACGGGCTTGGCTAGTACGAGCCTGACCCGACCGGGCAGACCGAGTCGTACCAGCGCCGGAAGCTCTCGCGGTCCTCGGGGCGGCGCTTTTGCGGCCGGTGCCCTGCTGACCTGTGCCATTCTGAGCAGTGGGCTTCCGGCTGGGGCGCTTCTCGCCAGACGGCGTCCTGCCGCCTGAGCCCGCGCGAATGCCCTCGCCTCGGCGGGGCCGCGGCTGAACTTTTCGGGCACCATCATTCGCGCGGGAACCCGCAGGTTTGCGCGTACGCCTTGGTTTGTCGTCAGCCACGCCAATACCGTAACCGGATTCGGCCGAGTGGCGAGCGACGCGCGCCGCGAGATCTCGCCCACGAGCGTCTATAGTGTGGGCGATGGCTCCTACTCCCTCGCACGCATTCACGCTCCTCTCGCGCTGGTTTTCCACCCACGCTCGCGATTTACCGTGGCGACGAACCACCGACCCGTGGGCGATCCTCGTGTGCGAAATAATGAGCCAGCAAACGCCCGTGGCCCGCGTCGAGCCCGTGTGGCGCGAGTGGATGGAGCGCTGGCCCACCCCTGCCGACCTCGCCGAGGCCTCCCCCGCCGAGGTCCTCATCGCGTGGTCAACTATGGGCTATCCCCGTCGCGCACTGCGCCTGCAGGAAGCCGCGCAGGACATCGCTGAGCGGCCGAACGGCTTTCCCGCCACCTACGAAGAACTTCTCGAGCTGCCCGGCGTCGGCTCGTACACCGCGGCCGCCGTGATGGCCTTCGCCTTCAACAAGCGATCCGTGGTGCTCGATACGAACATTCGCCGCGTCCTCGCACGCTGGCACGGCGACGCGCTGCCCGCCCCCAGCCAAACCCGAGCCGAGGTTGAGCGTGCGGAGAGCTTCGTGCCCGCCGACGACGACGCCGCGGCCCTGTGGAACGGTGCGATCATGGAGTTCGGCGCCCTCGTCTGCACGGCGCGTGCACCGCTGTGCGAGGCCTGCCCATTAGCCGACCACTGCGAGTGGCTCCAAGCCGGGCGGCCGGCGGACGAACACGCCGAGCGGCGGCGTCCGCAAAAATGGGAAGGCACCAACCGGCAGGCCCGCGGCGCGATCATGGCACAACTGCGGACGGCGCCCGCGCGCTACGACGAGCTCGTGGCAGCCACCGGCCTCGAGCTCGCGCGCTTCGCCCCGGCACTCGATGGCCTGCTGACCGACGGCCTCGTGGTCCAACACGAAGATCTCTTTCAACTTCCGATAGCATCTAGGCCATGAATGACGCTTCCGCAAAGCTAACCCTGTCTCGTGTCGGCGCGATTTTGGCGTTCCTCTCGGTCACGATCTTTGGCATCGGGCTGGTGGTCCAGATGACCCTCGACGAGGCTCACGCTTCGATCTACCCCATCCTCATCACGGGCGGCGCGGGCCTCGCCCTCCTGATCGGGGCCGCCTACCTCGTGCTGTCCTCGCGCCGGCCGGTCTCAGCGGACGAGGCCTCGCACTCGAGTGTCAAGGTGCTGCAGCGCGCCGCGATCGTGGCGGGACTGATCGTCGTCGTTGGTGGAATCGCGTCGTTCGTGAGCGGACCGGACGTCATTACGTCGGTCATCCTCGTGCTCGTTGGCCTGCAGGCGCCGATCGCGATGGTCATGGCCTCGGGCTTCATTCAGAACCCGCGGGCGCACTCCTAGCGAGCCTGGTTCCGGGTAGCCTCTGCTCGCTAGAGATCTTTGAGCATCCGGAAGTTCCCGAGCGTGTTGGGCTTGGCTCGGGCGAGCTCGAGGAATTCGGCGGTGCCGTCGTCGTGAGAACGCAAAATCTGGTGGTAGACGTCGGTGCCGACGGGCGTGCCCTCGATCTCCCGATACCCGCGGCTTTCGAAGAAGTCGATCTCGAAGGTGAGGCAGAATAGCCGGCGCAGGCCAAGGCCGCGGGCGCGCTGTTCCAGCTCGTCCACGATCGCCTTGCCAATCCCCTGCCCGAGTAGCTCCTCTTTCACGGCGAGCGTTCGGATTTCGCCAATGTCTTCCCAGAACACGTGGAGGGCGCCGCAGCCGACCACCTCGCCGTCGATCTCGGCGACCACGAACTCTTGGATGTCCTCGAAATAGTCGATGAGGTCTTTGGAGACGAGGATGCGGCGGCTGACGTAGGGGCGTACGAGCTCGGCGATGACGCGGGCCTCGCCCGCCCGGGCCGAGCGGATCACGCGGTCACCTGCTGGGCCCGCTGCACTAAGGCATAGAGGAGTTCGGCCGAGTTTTCGTCGATCACCAGGTCAGTGATCACGCCGGCGCGCAGGGCAGCCACGGTCGCGGCGATCTTGTCGGTTCCAGACACGACTCCGATGCGCTGGGGAATCTGCTTCAGATCGGTAGGCGTGGGGCCGGACGCGCGCGAGTTAATCTCGAGGTCCTCCCACGAGCCATCACCGCGCAGGAGCACGGTGCAGATGTCTCCAACAACGCCGTCCTCGCGCAGCTCCCGGATCTCGTCGGGGCTCAGATAGCCACCGGAGTAGACCAGCGAGGGGCTTTTGGACGTCATGGAGCCGATGCCGAACAGGGCGATGTCGGCTTTCTTTTGCGTCTCGCGCACGGAGTTAATGGAGCGCTCACGCCACAGGGCGTCGCGCGTCTGCGTGTAATCGAAGAAGGCGGGGACGGAGAAGTACTGGATGTCCGAGCCGAACGCCTTGCCGAATTCCTCCATGAGCGCGCCGGCATACGGCACGCCGGTGGTGGAGGCGTTGGCGGCGCCGTTGAGCTGGACGGCGATCGAGCCGCGGGCGGGGCGCGGCACGAGGTGGTCGACGAGCGCGGCGACGGTATTACCCCAGGCGACCCCGATGATCGTGTCCGGCTTCATGAGGTTCGAGACCATGATCGCGGCGACTTGGGCGACGGCGTTCAGGCGGCGAGTTTCGTTCACGCCGAAGGGCACTGGGACCACCTTCACGCGCACATCAAACATCTCGGCAATCGAGTTTTGAAGTTCGGATGCGGCGGCCTGCGGTGGGTGGACCGTGACCCGGACGAGCCCGATGTCTTTCGCCTCGGAAATAAGGCGGGACACGGTGGACCGGGAGACGGACAGGCGCCGGGCAATTGATTCCATCGTTTCGCCCTGCACAAAGTGCATCACAGCCGCCTCGTAAGCAGCTTGTGTCCGATCCTGACGAGTCATTTTCGCCCCTTCCCTATCGTCTGCTTGGTAGAATCTTACACATAACCTGAAACGCCTTTCAGGTTCCCTGCACGAGCGTGCACGCTTGCGCAAATTCTTCTAGTGTCCGACTTTTTCACCACGTGACCTGTCACAACGTCGTACATTGGAAGGGAATATTCCGCGAAGAAATCGGAAGAACGATGAAAACTATAAACACCGATGTTGTTGTTATAGGTGGCGGAGCTACGGGGGCGGGTGTCCTTCGAGACCTCGCGATGCGTGGCTTTGACGCCGTGATGGTAGAACGCGCCGATCTGGCGCAAGGAACGTCTGGCCGCTTCCACGGCCTTTTGCATTCGGGCGGTCGCTACGTTATTTCGGATCCGCATTCGGCAACGGAGTGCGCTGAAGAGAACGTCATTTTGCGCCGACTGCACGCAGACGCCGTCGAGGAGACGGGCGGCCTGTTCGTCGTCGGCCCCCACGACGACCCGGAGTACTCGACTCGCTTCCTCGCGGCGGCGAACGAGACCCGCGTTCCAGCTCACGAATTGACCATCAAGGAGGCGCTCACCCTCGAGCCTCGTCTGAACCCGGGCATGCAGCGGGTTTTCCAGGTAGAGGACGGCTCCATTGACGGCTGGGCAATGGTCTGGGGATGTGCGGAGTCGGCACGCGAATACGGCGCCACGACTCTCACGTACCACCGCGTGACTAAGATTGTGAACGACGGCGGTCAGATCTCCCAGGTCGTGTGCACGAACGAAAAGACGGGCGAAGAAGTGCGGATCAACTGCCGCGCCGCCATTAATGCTGGCGGCCCGTGGGCGGGTCAGATCGCTCAGATGGCGGGCGCGCACGGCGTGGACGTGGTTCCCGGCCGCGGCATCATGATCGCGATGAACCACCGCCTCGTGAACTCGGTCGTCAACCGCTGTATTCACCCGGCCGATGGCGACATCATCGTCCCGGCACACACCGTCTCGATCATCGGCACCACCGATCAGCGCGCCGACGATCCGGACTTCCTCGAGATCAAGACCTCCGAGGTGCAGGCGATGCTCGATTCGGGCGACGACCTGATTCCGGGCTTCCGCAAGGCTCGCGCGGTGCACGCGTGGGCCGGCGCGCGGCCGCTCGTGAAGGATTCGCGCGTGGATGAGTCGGATACCCGCCACATGTCGCGAGGCATGTCGATCATCGACCACTCTAGCCGCGACGGCATCACCGGCCTGTTCACCATCGCCGGCGGCAAGCTCACCACGTACCGCCTCATGGCGAAGAACATCGTGGATGCGTTGCTCAACCAGATGGGCGAGTTCGTTGAGTGTACGACGGCGGACGAGCCAGTTCCCCCGCGCGCGACGCGAACCCACAAGGTCACGGACCGGCTGAAGGAGGCCGAGGAGGAGCGCTTCGAGGATCCGATCATCTGCGAGTGCGAATACCTTCACCGCTCGACGATCGAGAAGGAGTTCGACAAGCAGCCGGAGGCCAATCTCGACGACGTCCGCCGCCGCACCCGCCTCGGAATGGGCCCGTGCCAGGGCACGTTCTGCGGAATGCGAGCCGCGGGCATCATGCACGAGAAAGCCGCGAAGACCGTCACCGATCCGGCAGCGAATGCCGACCGGACGTCGTCGATGCTCAGGCTCTTCGTCAAGAACCGCTACTCGGGCCTCGAATCGCTCATGTACGGCGAACAGCTGCGCGAGGCGACGCTGAACAAGTGGATCCTCGCCGGAAATCTTGACATTGACCATCTGCCCGCGCCGTCGAAGGAATCGCTTGTCGCCACCGGCGATCTCGAGCTCCTGCACGGACGCCCGGTGCAGGCACCCGTGGAGGAGAACGAATAATGCGAATCGTAGTCATCGGAGCGGGTCTGGCAGGATTGTCCACCGCGCTCATGTTGCGCGAAGACGGCCACAGCGTTGACATCGTGACGCGCGGCGTCGGCGGCCTTTTGTTGTCGACCGGCACATTGGACGTCTACGGCTGGCACAACGACGGCCACCCTATTGAACAGCCCTACGAGGCGATTGACGAGCTCGTGTCCGAACAGCCGGAGCATCCGTACGCGGCAATCGGCGCCGACGCCGTGCGCGCGGGAGTCGACTGGCTGCGCGAGACCACGGGTCTGTTTGCGGAAAACTCTGGAACGAACGTGTTGATGCCGACGGCGATCGGTGCGGTTCGCCCGACGGCGCTCGTGCAGAACACCATGACGCCGGCGCTCGTTGAGGACGGCAAAAAGTACCTCGTGGTGGGGATCAAGCAGTTCCGCGATTTCCCCGCTCAGTTCATCGCCGACAACCTGGCGCGCACGCCGCTGGCGAAGGTGGAGGCACGATCGGTGACGATCGACCTGCAGCCGCGCAAGCCCGAGGTTGATTCCACGAGCACGACGTTCGCGCGCGCACTGGACGGTACGGCCGGGCTCGATGGGCCCGCCACGCGGGACGCGCTCGCACACGAGCTGCGCTCCGTGGTTCGGGAGGGTGAGACGATCCTGTTGCCCGCGCTCCTCGGATTCTCCCCGGATGCCTACAGCGACATCGCGGCGGAGCTCGGCGTTGCCGTGGGCGAAGTGCCTGTGCCGCCGCCATCGGTCTCCGGCCGCCGCATCAACGACGCGCTGGTTGGTCTGGCGCGCAAGATGCGCGTGGACATCGCGCTGAACGCGCAGGTAGTCGGCTTCGACACCGACGGGTCGCGGATCACCGCGCTCAAGGTGCAAAGGGCGGGCCGCGTGAGTACCGACAAGGTCGACGCCGTGGTTTACGCCGGAGGTGGTCTGGAGTCGGGAACGATCGAACGCGATTCGTATGGCACGATCCGCGAGCGCGTGTTCGACCTGCCCCTGATCTTTATGGACCCCGAGGACGCGCAGGCCAAGACGGTGACGGGCGACGTCGTCGTCGATGGCAAGGACATCTTCGGGTGCGGCGTAAAAGTGAACGCCGAGATGCTGCCACTTGCTGATGGCACGCCCGTGTACGACAACCTCTACTGCGTGGGGTCGCTCCTTGGCGGCGCGCGCCCGTGGAGTGAGAAGTCCGGTGAAGGAATCGCGCTCGGATCCGCGGTTGCCGCTACCCGGGCGTTGAGGAAGAAGGACTAACTATGACTGTCAATCCACTGGAACATGCAAAGGCCTCGCTTGCCCGCGCGTCCCTCGATGCGTGTGTCAAGTGCACGATCTGTGAGACCCAGTGCCCCGTCGCGCGTGAAACTCCGCTGTTTTCCGGCCCGAAGTGGGTGGGCCCGCAGGCCGAGCGGTTCCGCCACGGCGGTTCCGTTGACGTCTCGCTCGACTACTGTTCGGGCTGCGCCATCTGTACCACGGTGTGCCCGCAGGGCGTGAAGATCGCGGAGATTAACGCCCAAGCACGCGCGGTCATGAAAGCCGATAACATGCCGATTCGCGATCAGCTCATGGTCGAGACGGAGCTCGAGGGCAAGCTCATGACCCCGTTTGCGCCGATCGCCAACGCCGCGCTGTCGGCAAAGCCGGTGCGCGTGGTGGTCGAAAAGGTGATCGGCATTCACCGCGATGCGCCGATGCCGACGGCCCAGTCGAGGACGTTCATGTCCTGGTTCAAGGAGCACGAGAAGACCCGGACGGGCCCGTTCCCCAAGGGGCCGATCGTGTTCTTCCACGGCTGTGCGGGCGGATACTTCGAGACTGCGACGTCGAAGGCGGCCGTGGAGGTGCTCGAGCACATCGGCTTCGAGGTTCTCGCGCCGAAGCAGGGCTGCTGTGGTCTCGCGCATCAGTCGAACGGCCTGTTTGATCGGGCGTCGAAGAAGGTGCGCCAGCTCGTCAAGCAGCTCAATGAGGCGGGCAAGGATCTGACGATCGTGGCCTCGTCTGGCTCGTGTGCGGGCATGCTCCGCCACGAGGCGCACGAGATCATGGGGCTTGACGATCCGGATCTCCTCGACGTCGGCGCTCGCACGATCGAGCTGTCCGAGTTCCTCGCCGAACTCATCGACGAGGGCGAGTTCCCCATCGAGGATCTCCAGCGCTGGGACATCACCATTCCGTACCACCAGCCGTGCCAGGTCAAGAGCCAGGGCATCGGCAAACCGGCGATCAAGGTCATGGAGACCATCCCCGGCGTGACCGTGGTGGAGTCTGGCGAGGCCTGCTGTGGCATCGCCGGCACGTACGGCCTGAAGAAGGAAAAGTACGACGTCGCTCAGGCCGTTGGCAAGCCGCTGTTCGACATGATCAAGCGCACCAATCCCAAGCTCGCGGCGTGCGAGACGGACACCTGCCGCTGGCAGATCCGCAAGGGCACGGGCGCGACGACGGTCCACCCGGTCGAGATCGTGCACCGCTCGCTTGGGCTAGCTAGGTAGGTTCGCTGGAGATTGACCATGAGCAGGCTGAGACTCTTTGTCGGTCTGCTTCTCTTCACCCGCGCGCTCATCTGACGAGAAACTGTGGGCGATATTGGCATACGGTAGATGAGAACGCTCAGATCGCCACATAACCGCCACGGGAGGGACCTCACCCATGTTTGAACAGATCACCGACGCCGTTGCCTATCACGCCGAAGGGCCCGTCTGGGCCAAAGAATGGGGAGGCCTTCGCTGGGTCGACATGCTCGAGGGCGACCTCCTCACCCTGAAAGACAATGGCGAGATAGATCGCCTCCACGTCGGTTCTCCAATCGCCGCGTTCGTCCGCCCGCGCGCGTCGGGCGGGTTCGTCGTCGGCCTCGAACGCGGGATCGGTCTCTCGGGCGAGCCGTTTGGCGAGGTTCACGCTCTCGAACCGATCTGGACTGATCCGGACATCCGCATGAACGAGGGCGGCACGGATCCGTGGGGTAATCTCTACGCCGGCTCGATGTCGTATTCGCGCAAAAAGGGCGCGGGAAAGCTGTACAAGATCAGCCCTAATCATGATGTGACCACGGTCCTCGAATCGGTCTCGACGTCGAACGGCATTGACTTCTCCCCCGACGGCACGAAGGCCTACTACCACGACACGGGAACGCGCCGAACCGACGTGTTCGACGTCGTCGACGAAGAGCTAACCAACCGCCGTGAATTCCACGAGGCCAGTGGTACGAGCCCGGACGGCCTGACAGTTGATTCCGAGGGGAACGTGTGGGTGGCCCTCAACCGCGTGGGCAAGGTGCGCCTGTACTCGCCCGAGGCCGAGATCCTCGGCGAGTGGGACCTGCCAGCGCGCCTCGTCACCGCTGTGACGCTGGGTGGCGAGGACGGCCGCGACGTCTTCGTGACCACCTCGCGTGAGAACCTCGACGATCCGACCAGCACGGAGGGCGCCATCTTCCACGGCCGTGCCGACGTGCCAGGCAAGCCGACGATCCCGTTCGCGGGCTAGTTCGCGCACGAAAGACGTTCGGGGCCCGGCCAACCAGAGCGTGCGGGATCACGTCGGCTCACCCGGAACCTGCACGGCGCTGGGTATAGAATACGGGCATGTCTACGCCCCTGTCTGATGATGGTCTCTTCGACCTGCCCGAATCCGCGCGGCGCCCGAATGCCCGCGTCATTCTCGTCATGGGCGCATCTGGCAGCGGCAAGACTCGATTCACCTCGCGCACGGGTCTGCCCGTAGTCTCTCTCGACGATTTCTACTATGACGGCGATCGGCCCGGCATGCCGATGCGACACGGCATGGTTGATTGGGATTCGGCCGAGACGTGGGACAAGGAGGGCGCGGTTCAGGCGCTTCGCGAGCTGTGCACCAAGGGAGTGACCACGGTGCCGGTCTACGATATTCCGACCTCCACGAGGATCGGCGAGCGCACGCTCGACATGGAGGGGCGCAGGTACGTCCTGGCCGAAGGAATCTTTGCGGTCGAGCTCATTGACGATCTGACGGCCGAGGGCATTCTTGCCGACGCGCTCGTCATCAAGCGCCCGCGCCTGCAGACTTTCTGGTTCCGCCTCATGCGCGACGTCGACGAGAACCGCAAGCCGCTTCCGAACCTGCTCCGCCGAGGGTTCGCACACTTCCGCAAGGAACCGGCGATGTACAAAGAACTCGATGCCAGGGGCGCCCGCCTCGTGTCCTACACCGAAGCGCAAGAATCGCTGACGCAGATGCTCGCGGCGTTGCGCTGGACGGAGTAGCGGCTGCGCTGGACGGCGTAACGGCTGGGCTGGACGGTGTACCGGCTGCGCGGACGGCGCCGTTATTTCGCAAAGTAGGCCACTGACCTGCGCGTTGGCACAATACCCAGCCGCGCGTGCACAATTTCCACGTGCCCATACGGGCACTGCAACTTCTTGCAATCTGACTGTATCGCGGGTCACTTTTTGCTGATTTATGGAAGAGTAAAGAAAGCAGATTGACGCCCGGTGCGCTCGATTGCTGTTGGTTGCTGATGATAACCACTCACCCGCAGCCAACGTCCGAAGATGTGTAACCGTTCAATGAAGAAGGGAACTCAATGGCAGAAGTAGAAAAGAAGTATGTCATGGCGATCGATCAGGGAACTACCTCGTCCCGTGCGATCGTCTTCGACCATAGTGGAAGCATTATCTCCGTTGGTCAGAAGGAGCATGAGCAGATCATGCCGAAGGCCGGCTGGGTCGAGCATGATCCGGTCGAGGTGGCCGGCAACATTCGTGAGGTTATTGGTGAGGCGCTGTCAAAGGCCGACATCAACCGCCACGAGCTCGCTGCCGTTGGTATCACCAACCAGCGTGAGACCGCCGTCGTGTGGGATAAGAACACGGGTGAACCGGTCTACAACGCGATCGTGTGGCAGGACACGCGTACCGATAAGATCGTGCGCGAACTTGCAGGTGACGAGGGCGTGGACCGCTACAAGCCGACCGTCGGCCTTGGCCTGTCCACCTACTTCTCAGGCCCGAAGGTCAAGTGGATCCTCGACAACGTCGAAGGTGCTCGCGAGAGGGCTGAGGCGGGAGACCTCCTGTTCGGCAACATGGACACCTGGGTGCTGTGGAACCTCACGGGCGGCGTCAATGGTGGCGTGCACGTGACTGACGTGACCAACGCGTCACGCACCATGCTCATGGACGTCCGCAAGCTCGAGTGGGTGCCGGAGATCTGTGAAGCCATGGGCATTCCGATGTCGATGCTCCCCGAGATCAAGTCCTCGTCCGAGGTCTACGGCCACGGCGCAAAGAACACGCTGATCATCGACACCCCGATTTCGGGCATTCTCGGCGATCAGCAGGCTGCAACGTTCGGCCAGGCATGTTTCGAAAAGGGCATGGCAAAGAACACCTACGGCACGGGTTGCTTCATGCTCATCAACACGGGCACTGAGGCTGTCACGTCGGAGAATGGCCTGCTGACCACGGTCTGCTACAAGATCGGCGATCAGGAAACCGTCTACGCGCTCGAGGGTTCGATCGCTGTGACGGGCTCGCTCGTCCAGTGGCTGCGCGATCAGCTCGGCATCATCTCCTCCGCACCGGAGATTGAGAAGCTTGCTGAGACGGTCGAGGACAACGGCGGCGTCTACATCGTCCCGGCGTTCTCCGGCCTGTTCGCACCGTACTGGAAGGACGACGCTCGCGGCGCGATCGTTGGTCTGACGCGCTTCAACAACAAGGGCCACCTGGCTCGCGCCGTCCTCGAGGCAACCGCGTTCCAGACGGCCGAGGTTCTCGAGGCCATGAACGCCGACTCCGGCGTTGAGCTCGAGGAGCTTCGCGTCGACGGCGGCATGACCGCTAACGACACGCTCATGCAGTTCCAGGCAGACATCCTCGGCACCGACGTGGTTCGCCCCGTCGTCGCCGAGACCACCGCGTTGGGCGCAGCATACGCTGCCGGCATCGCCGTGGGCTTCTGGGACGGCGAGCAGGACGTCATCGACAACTGGCAGGAAGACAAGCGCTGGAGCCCGTCCATGGACGCTGACGAGCGCGATCGTCAGATGCGTCAGTGGAAGAAGGCCGTAACGCGCACGTTCGACTGGGTTGACGAGGACACCGAGAAGATCGAGGAGAAGGTAGCCGAAGAGGCTGAAGAGACCGCGTAGTTAACGCGGGGTCGTTGAAGGTTCGTCTTTGACGACATCGACTGAGGGTCAGGTCCGGTGGATCTGGCCCTCAGTTGTGTTGTGTGCTTAGTTGGTGGCCTGCGCTTGGTTAGCGGCCCGCTCTTTTGCGGTGGCGCTTTGCGAGCGGTGGCCGTTAGTTCACGCCGGGATAGGTGATGTCGAACTCGACGAGGCGGAAGGGTCGCTGCGCGTTCGCGGGATCGTAGACGTAGTGGACGTCCGCCTTGCCCACTCCCCCTACCTCCGGGCGGTGCGCGGGAACCAGCCCGCGCGCAACGAACGTGATGTCGGAACCGGAGAAGTCGGCGTCGCTCATGGTGAAATACTCGGGATTCGTGCCGCCGAGCACGTCCATCGTCTCGTCCCAGTACGGCTCGAGCGCGTGCTGGAATCGCAGGTGTGCGTCGTAGACGGCGAACGCGTCGACGGGGCCGTATGGGCCGTGGCACCGCACGACGACGCCGATCGCGGGCTCGTCGTCGATCGTGGTGATGCTGGCCGCGGCGATTTCCATGACGCCGGCGTCGAATACGTCGGTGGGTCGGGATTGGCCGTCCGAGAATGCCACGTTCATCGTATCGTTGTGCGTCTCGGCGAAGACCTCACTATGCAGGTTCGCGCACGAGGCGGGCACAGCAAGTGGTGCGTTCATGATGTCGCTGATGGTCGGGGTGCGAGAGGCGCTGCCGGTGGTAGCCGGCGTGGATGCCGGGTCGTCGTCGCTGCTCGACGACAACCACCACCCGAGGAGGACGAGAACGACGACGCCGAGCAGCGCCAGGGAAATCAGGAACGTGCGACGACTGTTCTGGGTACTCCCAGCTTCTGAGCGTGCCACGCCTTAAGCATATGTCGGGATCTCCGCCTCGTCACTTGCCTTCTCCGACTTGGGCTCGATCTTGCGCGGCCACCACACGGGATCGCCGATGTCGTGGACGAGGCCGGCGATGAGAGAGGTGCGCACAATGAACGTGTCGATCAGCAGGCCGAGCGGCACGATGATCGCGAGCTGGAGCATGAACAGGAGCGGGATCACCGCGAGCGCGCCGAAGGTTGCCGCGAGCACGATTCCGGCCGACGTGATGACGCCGCCGGTGACGGCGAGGCCGCGCAGGAGTCCCTTGCGGGTGCCGACCTCCTCCGACTCCTCGCGCACGCGAGCCATGAGGAAGATCGTGTAGTCGATGCCGAGCGCGACGAGGAACACGAACGCGTAGAGCGGGACGGAGGCGTCCGCGCCCGGGTGGTCGAGGATCCAGTTGAAGATGATCGCCGAGATGCCCATCGCGGATGCGAAGGACAGGATGTTGGCGAGCACCAGCAGCAGCGGTGCGACGAACGAGCGAAGCAGGATGACCAGCATGACCATGATGATGATCAGTACGACCGGGATGATCTTGAACAGATCCGAGCGGGCCGTTTGCTGCGTGTCGAGGTTCTGCGCCGAGGCGCCGCCAACGAGCGATTCGGAATCGAGTTCGTGGGCGATGTCGCGGATCTGCTGAACGACGCCGGCCGCGGCAGTGTCGCCCGACGGCATCGAGGTGGACACGGACAGGAGCACGCGGTTGTCGATGACGAGCGGCTCGCCCTCCTGCTGCGCGCCCGGCATGCCGGCGGGCATCTCGCCTGCTGGCATACCTTCTGCGTCGGCGGGCATACCTTCTGCGTCGGCGGGCATTCCTTCCGCGTCGGCGGGCATACCTTCTGCGTCGGCGGGCATTCCTTCTGCGTCGGCGGGCATTCCTTCCGCGTCGGCGGGCATACCCTCCGGCATTCCCTCGGGCACCGACTCGGGGTCGACTGTCGGCGTGACGGACTCGACCCCGTCGATAGCCGAAATCTCCTCGATCGCCGCGTCAACGGCGTCGTTGGAAATAACGACCTCGATGGGCTCAACCGAGCCGACGTCAAACTTGTCGCCGAGGATGTCGAAGCCGATGACGGAGTCGGGGCGGTCGACGAACTGCTCGGTTTGCGAGGTGCCTTGCGCTTGGAATGTGGGGGCGAATGCGGCGAGCGCCACGAGGAGGATGAGCGAGCCCACCCAGACGCGGCGGTCGTTCTTGCCGACGATGCGTGCCCAGCGCGACCAGATGCCGTGGCCGTCGATGCCGTCGGGGTCGTCTGCCTTTTCGGGGAGTTTCGCCGGCCAGAAGACGGCGCGGGCGAACTTGTTGCCGAAGATCATGAGCAGGCCGGGCAGGAGCGTCAGCGCGGCGAGCATCGAGAAAATGATGCCGATCGCGGCGATCGGGCCAAGCGATGCGGTGGACGAGAGGTCCGAGAGGAGAAGCGCGAGGAGGCCCGCGATGACCGTTCCGCCCGAGGCGAGGATCGGCTCCCACACGCCCTTGACCGAGTTCGCGAGAGCCTGGATCGGGGTGACGTCTTCCTTGAGTTCGTCGCGGTAGCGCGAGACGACGAGGAGTGAGTAGTCGGTGGTCGCGCCGATAACGAGGATGGAGAGGATGCCCTGCGTCTGGCCGTTGAGGTCGAAGACGTCCTTGAGGGCGAGGTTGTAGACCACGAGGACCGCCGCGCACAGCGCCGCGATGGCCGTGATGAGGACGGCGATCGGGAGGTAGAGCGAGCGGTACACAAAGATCAGGATGATGAAGACGAGGACGACCGCCACGAGGAGCAGGGTGAGGTCGATGCCGGCGAACGCTCCGCCGAGATCCGCCGCGATGGCCGCGGGGCCGGAGACGAAGAAGTCCGCATCCATATCGCCGAACTCATCGGCGAGGAACGCGCGGACGTCCTCGACGAGCGAGTTGACGAGGCGCTGGCCGTCGTCGTCGGATGCGTTGACGGAGGCGGTGTCAAGGTTGAGGGGCAGGAGGACGGCGGTGGCGTCCTCGTTCGGGACCGCCGGGATGAACTGGCTGGTCATGACGTCTGCGAGGGTTTCTCCGCTCGAGAGCTCGACGCCCGGGAGGGCTTCGCCCACGGGTGCGAGTTCGGCGAGTTCCTCCTCGGTGAACGCGGAATCGCCAGGCTTGACGACGGCGATCAGGAGCGGGAGCTCGTTCGACTCCTTGAACTCCGCTGCGGCCTCGCTGGCGAGCGTGGATTCCGCGGATTCAGGGAGGAAGAAGGCTTGGTCGTTTTCCGTCACGGACGAGATTTGACCCTGGGCCATGCCACCGAAACCGAGCATGGCAAGCCAGAAGAGAAGGAGAAAAAAACGAAGTGGGAGCGCCTTTTTAGACGTCAGAAATTGCTGCACCTACACAGAGTAAACCATGGAGCGTAATTTGACCGAGTTTGGGGCGGTTTGGCGGGGCGATTTGGGGCTCGTTGGGTGGGGCGGTTGGTGGGCGGTTGGTGGGCGGTGGCGGGTGGACGGTGTTTGGTGGCTGTTGGTGGGCGTTCGTGTGGTTCGTAGATAATTGTTGGCCGGTGATTGCTGGTCGGGGTGTTTGAGGGGTTTTCATTGCGTTTGGGCGCGTGTGATGTGCGTCATATTCGAACACTTGTTCGAACGATTCTGGTAAACTGGACATATCTCATCAGACGGTAGCTGCTGCGGGATCGTTGTCCGCCCGCGGGGTTGCCGCCCTCACCGAAAGGAGGTGCCGCTGTGTCCGCCGCGCTCGATCTCGACCTGTGTGACGCCGCGGCGCGTCCGGTGATTGGCGGCGCCGAGATTACCGCGCTCGCTGGGGCGACGAGTTCGCGCGAAGCTGGCGCTGTGCGAGAGCTGACTTCGATCATTGATGGAATTGACGCGCTCGCCCGTGGCACGGTTGATTCGTTGGCGGGCGAGGAGTTGTTGGAGTTCTCGTCTCTGCTGGCGAAGGCAGAAACAAAGATCGGCGCTCTCCGAGCAGATGCACTCGCACGCGTGAATGAGACTGGCGACTGGCAGAATGCCGGTGCGCGGACGGTCGATGAGTACGAGCGCCAGGTGAGCAAGACGAGCCTGGCGGACTCGCGAAAGTCGGTCAAGAGGGCGAAGGCGCTTAAGAATGACCTGCCGACGTTCAAGGAAGACCTCTCGGACGGCGAGATTTCGGTCGCGCACGTGGACGTGTTGACGAAGGTCATTCAGTCCCCTGCATTGAAGGAACAATTGCTCGATCCCGACGACGGCGAGGCGCAGCTGCGCGAAGCCGCTCAGACGATGGACGCGGGGCAGTTCGAAAAGCGTGTAAAGGCGTGGGTGATCAAGCATGCGCCGAAGCGATCCGAGCGGATGGCGCGGGAGAAGTCGAAGGAAGAACGGCTCTCGATTGTCGAGGACTCGGATGGCTGGATTATCAGCGGCTACCTCGATCCTATCAATGGAAAGATTGTGGATTCGACTCTGACGAAGGTGATGGGCGTGCCCAGCCTCGGCGATCCTCGCGGGCCGCTGTCCCGCCGGGCGGCTGCGCTGGCAGAGATTTGTGATCGCGCCGCTCAGGATAGCGACGAGGCCGGTAAGGGTAACGGCGGCGCACACATTACCGTGCAGGTGCCGCTCGAAACCCTCGTCACGGCCGAGGCCGCGGCAAAGCTTGAAGAAGAGGCCGCGGCTGCCGAGCGCGAGCAGGGTGCGGCGCCGGTGGAACATCCGGTATTGGGTCCTGTGCTCGCGGAGATTCGGGCGGGTATCGATCCGGATCTCTTCACGGGTCTGGAGCCGGCCACGTTGGACGATGGCACTCCCCTCGTGCCGTCAGATCTGATGACGCTCCTATGCGATTCACGGATTTCGAAACAGATTTTCTCGCGGGATGGCGTCATCCTCGACCACGGGCAGGCACATCGGCTCTGTACGCCGCAGCAACGGAGAGCGGTTATCGCACGTGATCGAACATGCAGGTTCCCGGGGTGTCATCACACCTACCAGTCATCGCAGGTACACCACGCCGTTCATTGGAAGAACGGCGGAAATTCGGACATCGATAACCTCGTCATGCTGTGCTGGCATCATCACCGATTCGTCCACCGCAATGACATTACAATCTTCCGACATCGCGATGGTTGGTCGTTCCGAGACGGAAACGGCTGGGAATACACTGCTCACGGTCGGCGCAGAATTGCGCCTTCGTCCGACCCGTCCGGATCCTCGGGCGCATCAGCTCCAAGCGATCAAGGGGCAGGCGGCCAGGGGGCAGCGAACAGCGATAGGAGCAGTGTGCCCACCGCCGATTTCCCGCCGACGGAGTCGTTCTTCAACACCGACGCCGAGATACCGTTCTAAGCCGGAGCGCCCGACTGGCCGCGTTCTACCGGCCGGAAGGGCCAGGAGACGGGTTCGACTAGGCGGGATCGACTGGCTGGTCGAGATCAGTCGGTTAGGCGGGATCGACTGGCTGGTCGGGATCAGTCGGTTAGGCGGGATCCGATGACGCGAGCGCCGACTTGCGGGCCTGCGGACGGACGAACGGGAACAAAATCGTTTCGCGGATGCCGAGGCCGGTGAGCACCATGAGCATGCGGTCGATGCCCATGCCCATGCCGCCCGACGGCGGAAAGCCCTGCTCCATTGCCTCGATGAAGTCCTCGTCGAGCTGCATGGCCTCCGGGTCGCCGGCGGCCGCATCGAGCGACTGCTGCGTGAGCCGCTCGCGCTGAATGACCGGGTCGGCGAGCTCCGTGTATGCCGTCGCGACCTCGACGCCGCGCACGTACAAGTCCCACTTCTCGGTAACACCCGGCTTCGAGCGGTGGTTACGGGTCAGCGGGGAGGTGTCCTCCGGGAAGTCGAACACGAAGGTCGGCTCCCACAGGCGATCGCCGACGAGCTCCTCCCAGATGTCCTCCGCGATCTTGCCGGACACGGCGTAATCCTTGACGCCGATGCCATTCGCCTCGGCGATCTCAATCAACCGCTCACGGGGCGTCTCGACGGTGATCTCCTCACCGACTGCCTGCGAGAGCGACTCGTACAGGTCGAGCCGAGCCCACTCTCCCCCGAGGTCGTACTCGGTGCCATCGGCGAGCGTGACCGTCGTCGTTCCGAAAATGTCGCGCGCCGCGTTCTGGATCAGATCGCGGGTCAGGTCGGCCATCTCCTCGTAGGTCGAGTAGGCCTCGTAGGCCTCCATCGCCGAAAACTCGGGCGAATGCGTCGAATCTGCGCCCTCGTTACGGAAATTCTTGCCGATCTCGTAGACCTTCTCGAGCCCACCGACGACGGCGCGCTTCAGGTAGAGCTCGGTGGCGATACGGAGGTAGAGGTCCTGATCGTAGGCGTTGATATGCGTCTCGAACGGGCGCGCGGCCGCGCCGCCGTGTAGCGGCTGGAGCATCGGGGTCTCGACCTCGATGTAACCACGCTCGTCGAACGTCTTGCGGATCGACTGCATCATCTTCGCGCGGGTGCGCACGATCTTGCGGGCATCGGCGCGCGTGATGAGATCGAGGTGACGCTTGCGAACGCGGGTCTCCTCGTTGAGCGACATCTCGGTGCCGTCCTCGGCCGTGAAGGTCTTCGGCAGCGGGCGCAGGGCCTTCGAGGCCATCTGCCAGTCGGTGGCGAAGACCGACAGCTCGCCGCGCTTCGAGGCGCCGACGTAGCCGACGACGTACACGTGATCACCGAGGTCGACGTCGGCCTTGAGTGCATCGAGCGCCTCCTTGCCGACGTTCGCGAGCGAGAAGATGACCTGCAGGCGGTCGTCCGCGCCCGACTGAAGCTGCACGAAGGCGATCTTGCCCGACGGGCGGAAAAGCATGACGCGGCCGGCGATCTTGACGACCGTGTCTGTCAGCTCGTCGCCCGGCTGGAGGACAGTGACCGACGACGCGGTGGACGAGGCGGGCGAGGCGGAATCAGCCGACGCGGCGGACGAGACGGCGCCATCGGAACGATCCACGACGTAGCGCTCGCGGATCTCGCCCAACGAATTCTCCACGACGAGCTCGGGCGGATACGGGTTCCTGCCCTCGTCGAGCATGCGCTGACGCTTCTCCTTGCGGACGGCGATCTGATCCGATGTGTCGTCGTAGTGCGGCTGTGTCATTCAGTCTTTCCTATGTCTCTGGTTGATCGGTGGCCGATCAGTGGTTGATCAGTAGTTGATCAATGGCTGGTCTCTGGGTGATCTCGGGTTGATCTGTGCGGTGACGAACCCGTGCGGTTAGAGCTGGTCCTTGATGTAGGGCGGGATGATCGAATCGATGGAATCGAGCACGTAGTTCGGCTGGTCCTTGCGCTTCAAGGCCTCCGCCTGCTTGATCGTCGCGTCCCCCGTCAGCACGAGCGCCGACGGAATGCCGAAGCGCTTCGCCATGCGGATGTCCGCGCCGAGCGAGTCGGTCACGAGCAGCGCATCCTCGGGCGTGGCCGCGAGGTCTTCGAAAATCATCTCGAGCAGGTCCGGCTCCGGGCTGCCGAGGTTCTTCGCCACCCGCTTGCGCGTGGCCACCTCGATCGCCGTGACGATCGATAGGGTTCCCGGCTCGCGCGTGCCATCGGGCTGGCGGCGCACTCGCCGCAGCGACGATGCGACCAGATCCGCGCCGTTTTCGTCGATGGCACGGAAGGCCGTGGTCAGCTTGTCGAAGGAGAAATCGCGGTCGTGACCCACGAGAACCACGTTGATCTCTGCGGGATCCTCGCTCAGCGGGATTCCCTCGCCCTCGACCTCGGCCGACAGCGCGTCGTCGCCGATCACGAACACGTTCGCACCTGGGTAGGACTTGTGAAGGTAGCGTGCCGCCTGGCGGCCAGGCGTGACGATCTGGTGCGGATCGAGCTGGACGCCCTCCGCGGCCATCGCCGTGACGAGCTTGTCCGACGAAACGGTGGAGAGCATCGACAGGTAGCGGATCGGGCGGCGCAGCGAGGTCAGCGTGTCCACGACCATCTTCATTTCCGGCATCAGCTGGGCGCCGGCGAACACGGTGGCGTCGATGTTGAGCAGGTAGGCGTCGAAGACGCGCTGCGGGGCCTCGCGGACCATGACGTTGAGGTCGGCGATCCGCTCGGAGATTTCCTTCTCGCCGACCTTGGCGGCCGGATCCGCCGTGACGAGCTCGGTCTCGGCCTGTGCGGCCGGGCGACGCGCGAGCTTCTCGCGCAGTTCCTTGGCGTCCCCGATGATTGCCTTCGGGTTGATCTGCGGGATTCGGGGTGTTGGCATACGCATGGTTACTCCTCGCCTCGAGTGTAGGTGGTCTGGGCTGGTGAAGAGACAGACGACGGTGTCGTGGGGGACGACGACGGAACGGACGACGGTGACGGGGCGGCCGGCGCGGTGACCGGCGCGGTGGCCGGTGATGAGAGGGCGGCCGGTGACGGGACCGACGACGACGGCACAGTGCGGCGAGCCTCGTCAAACGGAATCCCCGAGGCCGTGAGGTCGCGGGCGCTGACCGGCACCTGGCCGGGGTCCGAGCCCTCGTCGAGAATCCGATTGCGCTCGTCCACGAACACGATCCTCGGCTCGTAGGTCCGGGCGGTGGCGTCGTCGAGCTGGGCGTAACACATGAGAATCACGATATCGCCCACGCTGCACAGGTGCGCCGCCGCGCCGTTGAGCTTGACCTCGCCCGCGCCGCGCTCCCCCGGGATCACGTACGTGGCCAGCCGGTTGCCGTTGGTGACGTTGACGATGTCGACCTTCTCGCCCGGCAGGATATCCGCCGCCTCGAGCAGGTCCAGATCCACGGTCACCGACCCGACGTAATGCAGGTCCGCGCCCGTGACCGTTGCCCGGTGAATCTTGCCGGTCACCATCGTGCGCAGGCGGGTTGGTCTCGTCGATGTCATCGAAGCTCGACCTCCATGTTGTCGATCAGGCGCGTCGTACCCACCCACGCCGCCGCGGCTAGCAGGCCTCGGCCCGTCACCCCCGGCGCGAGCTCTTCGAACGTATCCGGGTTCACGAGCACCAGGTAATCCAGCACGACGCCGTCCGCCTCGGCGATCGCCGACCGCGCGGTGCCAAGCACCTCGGTCGCCGTCGCGCCGGCATCCGCTGCCTCGCGCCCCGCGCGCAGAGCGCCGGAGATGGCGAGCGCTTGCGAACGCTCGTCCGCACTCAGGTAGCTGTTGCGGGACGAGAGGGCCAGGCCGTCGTCGTCGCGCTTGATCGGAACCGGGCGCACGTCGATGCCCATGTTCAGGTCCTCGACCATCGTGCGCACGAGCGCGAGCTGCTGGGCGTCCTTTTGGCCGAAGAATGTCATGTCCGGGCGCACGAGGTTAAAGACCTTGTGGACGACCTGCAAGACGCCGGCGAAATGGCCGGGGCGCGTCTTGCCCTCGAGGATCGTGGCGATCGGGCCCGGGTCGATGCGCACGAGCGGTTCACGCGGGTACATCTGATCGTCGGTCGGCAGGAAGGCGATGTCCGTGCCCTCGCGCTCGAGGAGCGTCAGATCGGCGTCGACGGGTCGCGGGTAGGCGTCGAAGTCCTCGTTTGGCCCGAATTGGAGCGGATTGACGTACACCGACGCCACGAGCACGTCGGCCGCCTCGCGCCCCGCCTTCAGCAGCTGGGCGTGCCCATCGTGAAGCGCGCCCATCGTCATCACGAGGGCGCGGGTTCCTGGATGCTCATCGAGCGCGGCGGCGAGTTCGTGCCGTGTCCTGCAAACTCTCACGCCCCAATTCTATCGGGCAGGCGGTGGCGATCCTAGGTCGGCGATGATGGTATGCAACTCATTTGCCTGTTTTTCGGCGAGTTTTCCGGCCTTCTCGGCGCGCTCGACGAGCGTGCGCAGGGCGTGGGCGTACGAATCGACGACGTCGGAGGCCTCGGTGGATTCGGCGGCGAGGGTCGCAAGCGCGGCCAGTTGTGAGGCGATGCGCTCCGGCGAATCGGCCGACGCTAGCTGCTGGGCGGCGCCCTGGCCGGCCAGACCGCGCTCGAGCGCCGAGGCCGCGAGCGATCGGAGCAGCGGGCCGGGTTCGCTCACGCCGATCGCGTCGAGGGCGTGAACCGCCTGCGCGGACGCGAGCTGCACGGCGCTGGTGGCGTGGGCGAGGGCGGCGTCGTAGACCGGGCGGTCTGCGGAGTTGATGACGATCCCCTCGCCTCCCATTTCGGCGACCAATGCGAGGCCGATCGGCTGGAGTGCGTTGGCGGCCGAGACGGCGAACCGGCATTCGGCGAGGCGAGCCACGTCGAGCGAGGTGCCGGTGAATTCCATCGCCGGGTGGATCGCGAGGGCGAGCGCGCCGGACCTTGCGGCCGGGTCGAGGACCTCGGTGCCGAAGCGGGGCGAGGTGTGGATGACGATCTGGCCGGGCTGCCACGCCTCGAGCTTGGCTAGGCCATCCACGAGAGCGGCGAGCTCGGCGTCGGGCACCGCGAGGATGATGAGCTCGGCGCGCTCGACGATGACGGGGATCTCGAGGGCGGGCACGCCGGGCAGCATGGCGTCGAGGCGGTCGCGCGAATCGTCCGAGGCCGCGTAGGCGCCGATAATCGAGTGGCCAGCCGCTCGCAGCGCACTTCCGAGTGCCGCGCCGACCTTGCCCGCCGAAATGATGCCGACCCCCATGCGGCCGGTGGTGTTGTCTATGCTCATGTGTCCTGTGCTCACGTGATGTTCGGTGCGCCCAGTCTAACCGGGGCTGTCTGAGCGGCACAGTCTGAGCGGTGCAGTCGAAGCGGGGCGGTCTGAGCGGCACAGGCTAAGCGGTGCAGTCAAAGCGGGGAGGCCTGAGAGGCACAGCCTAACCGTGGCGTATTGCGGGCACAGAGCAACCAGAGCGTAAAAGCGGGGCAACCAGAGCGTAAACGCGAGGCAACCAGACGGCGTTGTCGACTTCCCCTCGTAGCAAAATGGCGAATTACCAGCGCTTTTGCTGGTCAGGACTTCGTCAAATCATTGCGTGGGCTGGGTAACAGTGGAAGAATTGAGGCATGAAAAAACTAATTAATAACCCCAATGACGTGGTCACCGAATCTCTCAAGGGCGCGGCTCTCGCTCACCCCAATCTCCTCGAGGTCGACCTCGAGCACCATATCGTTTACCGCAAGCAGCCCAAGGATGGCAAGGTCGCCATCATTTCCGGCGGTGGCTCCGGCCACGAGCCGCTTCACTCCGGGTTCGTCGGCACCGGCATGCTCGATGCGGCCGTGTGCGGCGAGGTCTTCACCTCCCCCGTGCCCGATCAGATCATGGAAGCGACGACCAAGGTGGACACCGGCAAGGGCGTCCTGCACATCGTCAAAAACTACACCGGCGACGTGATGAACTTCGAGATGGCTGCCGAGATGGCCGCCGACATGGAGGATACGAAGGTCGCGGCCGTCATCGTCGAGGATGACGTGGCCGTTCAGGACTCGCTCTACACCGCCGGCCGCCGTGGCGTCGGCGGCACCGTCTTCGTTGAGAAGATCGCCGGCGCGCTCGCCGAGGAGGGCGCCGATCTGCAGGCCGTCACCGAGGTGGCGCAGAAGGTCGCGGACAACACGCGCTCCTTCGGTCTCGCCCTGACCTCGTGCACCGTGCCCGCCGCCGGCAAGCCGACCTTCGACCTCGCCGAGAACGAGATCGAGCTCGGTATCGGCATCCACGGCGAGCCCGGCCGCGAGCGCCGCGAGCTGCAGAATGCTCACGAGCTGGCAGCCGAGCTGGTCAAGCCGATCATCGAGGACTACGACTTCACCGGCGCGCCCGTCGTGGCGATGCTGGGTGGCATGGGCGGCACGCCGCTGTCCGAGCTCTACCTCATGTGGGGCGAGTGCGCGGCGCTGCTCGAGGAAGCGGGCGTCAAGGTTGAGCGCGTGCTCGTTGGCGATTACGTGACCTCGCTCGAGATGGCCGGCTGCGCGCTGTCGCTGCTCAAGGCCGACGACGATCTACTTCGCCTGTGGGACGCGCCCGTCGTGACCACCGGCCTGCGCTGGGGTGCATAGTGACCGACCTTTCTCAATTCTCGGCATGGATGGCCGCTTTCAAGGAAAAGATTGACGCGAACTCGGCCGAACTGACCGATCTCGACCGCCAGATTGGCGACGCCGACCACGGATCGAACATGGTCCGCGGCGTGGCCGCGGTGGCGGAACTCGACCTCGAATCGATGGGCGATCCCGCCACGTACCTAAAGAAGTCGGGCATGGCGCTGGTCTCGAAGGTCGGCGGCGCCTCCGGTCCGCTGTATGGCACGCTGCTCATGAAGATGGGCGGCGCGCTCGGCGACGGCGAGCTGACGAAGGACTCGTTCTTCACGGCGCTGCGCGCCGGCGTGGAAGGCCTGCAGGCTCGCGGCAAGGCCGAGGTGGGCGACAAGACCATGCTCGACGTGTGGTTCCCCGCCCTCGAGGCTGGCGAGGCGAGCGACGGGTCGCTCGCCGAGGCGCTCGCGGCTGCCCTTGAGGCGGCCGAGCAGGGTGCCGAAGACACGATCCCGATGATTGCACGCAAGGGCCGCGCGTCGTACCTCGGCGAGCGGTCCAGGGGCGTGAAGGATCCGGGTTCGGCCTCCTCCGTCCTCCTCATCGAGGCAGCTGCGGAGGCGTTTGGTGCCTAACGTCGGCCTCGTTGCCGTCTCTCATTCCGAACCACTGGCGGTTGCAGCACGCGATCTTGCGCTCGACATGGGCAAAGACGCCGTGATTGTGGCTGCCGGCGGCCCGGATGGGGACGGGTTTGGAACTAACGCAGAACTCATCGCGAACGCCATCGAAGAGGCGGATTCGGGCGCGGGCGTCGTGGTGCTCGTGGACCTCGGCTCCGCCGTCATGTCCACCGAGATGGCGCTCGAATTCATCGACCCCGACATCGCCGACCGCACGCGCGTTGTGCCGGCGCCTATCGTCGAGGGCCTCGTCGTCGCGGCCGTTGCCGCGGGGGCGGGTGCCGATCGCGAGTCGGTGGCCCGCGAGGCGATGGGGGCACTGGCCTCCAAGCAGGCGGATATTCCCTACGACGACGGTCGCGCGGATGGCGACGGCGACGCTGCTGGCGACGAAGACTCACGCGCGTGGGAAAGCCGCCGGTACGTCGTCGACGATCCTGCTGGCTTGCATGCTCGTCCGGCCGCAGCGCTCGTACGGGCCGTCGCGCCCTTCGATGCCGACGTGCGCGTGGCGAATGAGAAGGCCGGGCGCGGGCCGAATGCGGCGAACTCGATGACCTCGCTGATTTCGCTGGGCGTGCAAAGCGGGGACGAGATCCTCGTGCAGGCGAGCGGGCCCGAGGCGGTCAAGGCGCTCGAGGCCGTCGGGGAGCTGGCCAATCGCGGCTGGGTAAGCGAAGGCGAGCAAAAGCCTGAGGTATCAACGATTCCGGCACATCAGCGCAAGCCGAATTCCGGCATGGAAATCGCTGTGGGCCCGGCGCTCGTGTGGCGCACGAGGCCGCGCGACGACGCGCGCCAGACCGCCGGCAACCAGCTTGACGCGTTTGAGGCCGCCCGCACCGCGGTGCGGACCTACCTTGATTCCCTCGAGGAGAATCCGATGCTGGCCCTCCAGTACGGTCTGCTCGACGACCCCACCTATGCCGGCGACATCATCACGCGGATCGAAGGCGAAGTGCCGGCCGGCGTCGCTGTCAATGCGGCGACCGAGCAGATGGTGAAGACCTACGAGAAACTGCCCACCGAGTACCTGCGCGAACGCTCGGAGGACGTCGTGGCGCTGGGCGAATTGCTCGGGCAGGCGATGCGAGGCGAGTCACTTGGCGGGCTAGCCAAGGCGATTGACGATTTCGGGACGGCGCCCGTCGTCGTGCTTGAATCCCTGACTCCGGCGCTTGCGTCGGAAATCAAAGAGGGCTCGATCATGGGCATCGTGGCGGCGACCGGTTCGTCCACGGGGCATGGCGCGCTCATCGCGGCGACGAAGGGCATCCCCGTGATCGCCGGCGTCGCGCAGGCGCGCGAGATTGAGGACGGCGAGGAGGTCGCGCTCGAGCCGCGCAGCGGGATGGTCACCGTCAACCCGTCGCGGGCGCAGTTGCACGAGTTGCTTCGGGCGTCGAAGGAGCAGCAGCGCCTGGACGCCGTCGCTATGGAGCACGCGCACGAGCCGGCAATGTATGGCGACCACGAGATCCTCGTGGCGGCAAACGTGGCGATGATGGGCGATGCCGCGGCGGCCGCGCGCAACGGGGCGGACGGTTCGGGCCTGGTGCGCACCGAGGTGCTGTTCGCCGATTACGACGAGGTGCCGACGATCGAGGAGCAGGTCGAGGCGTTTACCGAGATCGCGCGGACGATCGGCACCGACAAGCCGATCACGATCCGCACGTGGGATGTGGGCGCGGATAAGCCGCTCATGTTTTTCTCGGCCGAGCAGGAGGACAACCCGTTCCTCGGCGTGCGTGGCATCCGGTTGATGCGGCGCTTCCCGTATGCGCTCATCGATCAGTTCCGCGCGATCATTCGCGTGGCGCAGACGGCGAGGATCCAGGTGATGGTTCCGATGATCACCACGGTCGAGGAGCTGGCGTGGGCGCGCGAGAAATTCAACGAGGCCGTGGATCTCGAGGGGCGGCCCGACGAGCTGCCCGAGTTTGGCATGATGCTCGAGACGCCGGCCGCGGCGGTGCGGATCAAGGATTTCAACGAGCTGGTTGACTTCGTGTCGGTCGGAACGAACGACCTCATCCAGTACATGGCCGCAGCGGATCGAGGCAATGCGGACGTGGCGGCTCTCGCTACGGATGTGGTGCCGCTCGTGATCGAGTTGATCTCGCGGGCGGCGGGCGAGCTCGACTCCCCCGTGTCCGTGTGTGGTGACCTCGCGTCGTCCGAGGAGGACGTGCCCCTGCTCTTGGAAGCTGGCGTGCGTGAACTATCCGTGCGCCCGGGGCTCGTGCCGAGGATCAAGCAGGCTGTTCGCCGCGCGGGCGAGGAGCTTCATCCCGCCTGACCGCGGTGACCGCGAGTGACCCCGAGCCCGGAGTGCGGGTGTGCGCGAGCCTGATCGCCCAAGGAGACCGCTGTGAGCCCGGGGGTGCGGGCGTCCGAGGGATTAAGCCTGACCGCCCGAGGAGACCGAACCCGGGCACACGTAGCTAGACCCCGACGCGGCGTTGCCAGGCCTCGATCGACTCCGTCACGCCGACCTGACGGGCATGCTCGGTGAGATCATTTTCGACCCACGTCATACGCTCGACGTCCGCGATGGCCATGTTCTTCTGGGATGCGTCCGAGTCGGTGATCACGAGATCGAGACGAATCGAGCCGAGCCCCAGCTTGCGTTGCAGCGGGCCCTGGCTCATGCGAAGCGACTGGGTGTGGTCCTGCCAGACGAACACAATCCTGCGGCTCCATCGGCCCGTGCGGAAGACGGCCACATTCGGGGTCAGGCACACGCCGCGCGAGCGCCACGTGATCGGATCCAGCCAGCGGGCCGACTTGGGCGCGCTCAAGAAAAACCGACCCGTACCGGTGCCGTCGAAGGCGTCGCGAATGAGCGTGGCGTCGTCGTCGGTGCCGGCTGACGGGAGCATCGTCCACAGGACGTTCAAGACCTCGCTGCGGGTGCCGGCGGGGATGATCATGCCTTGGTTCATGATGTCGGCGACGTCGTCGACGCTGCCAATGCCGGCGAGCGTGGCGCGAAGCCGCCACCAATCTTTGCGGCGCCACAGCATCGGCTGGCGGATTTCGATCGCGTGCAGGCGCTGCGGCGGGATCGACCGCGTGACAAGCTTCGTCAGGCCCGAGCGCACGCGCAGGCCGTTCGGCGAGAGGTAGACCTTCGTGCCGTAGGCGTCGAGGAGCGACTTACCCCACGCGATCAGACCCGAGCCGACGCCGACGATCGCGAAGAGGATGCCGTCCTCGCCGATGGCGAGCGCCAAAATGATGAAGACGACGACGAGGAACACCGCGATGATGAACCCGGTGTTGAACACCGCCGACGCGAACAGACGCGAGGTGGGCAGCTCGAAGATCTGGCGGTCGCGTTCGAGGTCGTCGGGGTCGAAGATGGGGATCTCGGCGTTGGGGTGCCCTTGATACGGCTGACCCGATTCGGGGTACACGGGCTGGCCGGGGTGCTGGCCGGGGTGCTGGCCGAGCTGGCTGCCGGGGTACACGGGCTGGTCACCGTAGCCGGATTGCTCGAAGCCAGGCTGCTCGAAGCCGGGCTGCTGGCCGTAGCCGAGCCGACCGTCGTCGTGAATCTGTGTGCCTGCGCCCGGCGGAATCGCCTCGATGCTCTGGGCGCCGACGACGTCGCTCACCTGAACGCCGAGGCCGATCGGGCGGCCCGCCCGCGCGTTGGTCAGACCGGTGAGGATCTCGCGGCGGAGCTTGCCGCAGTCCTCCATCGTGAGCAGGCCGAGCTCCGTGGCCGGCTCGCCGCCCGCCGATTCGACCTTCACCGATCCGAATCCGAAGATCCGGCCGAACAGCTTCTGCTCGACCTCCACCGTCTGGATGCGGTCCCAGCGCATGTGCGAATGGTTCTTGAGGAGGATGCCGGAGCGTTTGTGTACGCCGGAGTCGACGACGGCGAACGACTGGTAGCGCCACGAAATCCACGAGAAAAGGATGACGACGAGCGTCAGGGCGACCAGACCGCCGAGGATAATCAGCACGACCGTGACGGTGATGTCCTGGAGGCTATCAAGGAGGTCGCCCATGCCGGTCTCGAGGATTTGGATGATGATGTTGAAGACAATGACGCCGAACACCACCCACAGCGCTCCGCCCTGCGCAAGCGGGGAGACCTTGTGGAATTTGCGCCAGGCGCCTTCCGGCACCGACGCGCCGAGGCCGCTCTTGCCGGCCTTCGGGGTGGGGTGCGGAGCGGGATGCGACGTGGGGTGCGGAGCGGGATCCGGTGACGGGTGGGGCCCGGATGATGGGTAGTGTGCGGGGCCGGGCGCGGGGGCGGATCCGGGGACGGGCCCGGGCTCAGACGGGGAGCCAGGCGAGGAAGAGCGATCGAAAATCACAGGCCCTCCATGTTCGCTTCGCCGAGCGCGGTGAGCTTCTCGCGTAGGCGCTCCGCTTCCTCGAGCGCGACGCCGGGAATCTTCGCATCCGTGCCCGCCGACGCCGTCACCAGCTCGACCGACGCGAGGTCGTAACGCTTCAACAGCGGCCCCGTCTCCACGTTGACCTGCTGCATGCGTCCGTACGGGACCACCGTCACGCGGTGGAACATGATGCCCGAGCGGATGAGGAGTTCATCCGCGAGTTCCGCGTATCCGAAGACGCGCGCCCGGCGCAACGCCAGCCACACGAGCCAGACCGCCACGGCCACCAAGATCGCTAACGCGACGACCCACCAGATCCAGCCGTCGCTGGAGAAGCGGCGGCTAATCAGCGCGACGACGAAAGGCACTCCAGCGATGATGAGGGCAAGCAATCCCCAACGGATGAGGGTGACGTTCTTGAATTTGGGGTGCAACGGGGTGAAGTGCACCGCCTGTGCAAGCGGATTTCTCATGGCTCAAGTGTAACGATTCGGCTGGGCGCACCCATCATTCTCAAGCACGACGGCGGGGGCGCGAGTTAGCCACGTTCCCGCGGCCGCGCCTTTGCACCCACAACCGGGATCCTCACGCCACTAGCCCAATGTCTCATGCCCCGCACAGCCGGGTTCAAGCCCCGGCGGCCTGAGTCGATTCGGGCTGGCCGTCGTCGTCGACCATGCACCACCGCTCCCCGACCACGGCGAGCACCGTCATGATGAGCGAGCCGACTGCCGCGAGCGCGGCGTTGATGGCGTGCTCGGTGAGGAAGGAGGTCGGGCCGCCGAGCCAGTAGGCGACGGCGATTCCGCCCGCGCCGCCGGCCATGAGCGCACCCGCCCGCGAGGTCGCCTGGGTGAGCACCCAGATGCGGGCCGCGTAGATCGGGTCCATCGCGCGCCGGCCGAGCTTATACGCGCGCACGAGCCACGCCTGCCACGCCACCGCCACGCCGATCAGCAGCGGCGCCAAAAACAGCAGAAAGTGCACGCTGATCGGGCTCGCGCCCGAGCGAATGAGCAGGCTGACCAGCACGAACACCGTCACACCCGCCACCACCCCGAGCGCAACCAGCGTCAGGATCGGAGTCGGAGTGAGCTTCTGAGCCATCGGCCTACAGCGTGTCCGGGAACTGCGGCTCGGGGGCCCCGGAGGCCGGCGAAGCGGCCGACGCGGCGGGACCAGCCGAATCGGCACCCGCCTCGGACAGCGCCGCCACGCGCCGCACGCCCTGATCGGGCAGCTCGGCCACGATCTCATCCACCCGGCGCCCGCCGAGCGTCGCATCCGGTTCGATCTCCAGCCACGGCTCCAGCACGAAGCGGCGCAGGTGGGCGCGCGGATGCGGAATGGTCAGACGCGGCGAGTTCGACACGAGATCGCCCGCCTTAATGATGTCCAAGTCAAGCGTTCGCGCGCCCCAGCGCACGTCCCGCACGCGCCCGTGCGTGTCCTCGATGAACTGCAAATCCTCGAGCAGATACTCCAGCTCGGTGTACGTGCGGATCTTGATCACCGCGTTGATGTAGTTCGGTTGCGACGCCTGCCCGTCCTCGAGCTGCGGCGCCGTCTCGTACATGCCGGACACGGCGAGCACCTCATTCATCGTCCCGATCTCCGCCACGGCCTGGCGCACGTGCATGTGCGGATGGTCGAGGTTCGAGCCGAGCGAAATGATCACGTCGCACGGCTCGGACTCGATCGTGCGCCACCAATCCACGGTGATCGACACGTCCTCGAACTCGTGCTCAATCGGCGCGTTCGGCTTGTGAACGGTCACCTGAAGCCCCTCCACGGGGAACTCCGCCAGCCGCGTCACCATCCGATTCGCGAGGGTCTCGATGAGATTCGCGTGCTCGCCCTCAATAATGTCCACGACGACGTCCGCGACCTCGGCATACGAGACCGTCTGAGCAAGATCGTCGCTGCGCGCCGCCTCGCTCGTCTCCAGCCACAGGTCCACGTCAACCACGAATTCCTGCGGCTCCACCTTTTCATGGTCGAGCACGCCGTGCGTTCCCTGCGCCCGCAGGCCCTTGAGCGTGATCTTTTCACTCACGCGGATCATCTCCCCTCATCGCCAGATGAACATTCAGCGCCGTCTTCGTCGCCGCCACATTGTGTACTCGCACGGCCCACACGCCCGTGCCGCTCAACAGCCCGGAGACGACGGCGGTCGCCACGTCGCGATCATCGCCCACCGTCACCGGACCCAAGAATCTCTTTCGGGACTGCCCGATCAGCACGCGGTGCCCCTCTCCCACAAACGCGCCAAGGCCGCGCAACACCTGCCAGTCTTGGTCGCCGACCTTCGCGAACCCCAAGCCCGGATCCAAGATGATCCGCTCGGCCGCGATCCCTGCCGCAACCGCCGCGTCCCGCGAGGCGAGCAATTCCTCGCGAACCGTGGCCACGACGTCGTCGTACGTCGCCAAATCGTTCATCGACCGCGCGTTCCCGCGCCCGTGCTGCAGCACGTAATCGCAGTCGAGGCCGGCCACGGTGGCGAACATGTCCGGATCGCCCTGGCCGCCGGTCACGTCGTTGACGATGTGTGCGCCAGCCGCCACCGCCTTGTGCGCCGTGTCCGCGTGGTAGGTATCCACCGAGACGGTCGTTTCGGGCGAGAGCGCCTCGACGACGTCGGCAATCCGCTCCCATTCGCGCTCGGCAGGCACCGGCTCGGCTCCCGGGCGGGTCGATTCGCCGCCGATGTCGATGATGCTCGCACCGTTGGAGACGAGCGAGCGGCCGTGCTCGATCGCGAGGCCCGGATCCGTGTAGCGCCCGCCGTCCGAAAACGAGTTCGGCGTGACGTTGAGGATGCCCATGATCTGCATGTGGTCTCGCTTTCGTGCCGAGCTAGCGCAGGGCGGAGCCGGCCATGATGAGGCTCATCGCCTCGGCGCGGGTGGCCGGGTCGTGCATCGTGCCGCGCACGGCGGAGGTGACTGTCTTCGACCCCGGCTTGCGTACGCCGCGCATCGACATGCACAGGTGTTCGGCTTCAACGACGACGATCACGCCCGAGGCGCCGAGGCGATCCGCGAGCGCGTCAGCGATTTCGCTGGTCAGGCGCTCTTGGACCTGCGGGCGGCGGGCGTAGCCTTCGACGAGCCGGGCGAGCTTGGACAGGCCGGTAACCCGGCCGTCGTCGGCGGGAATGTAGCCCACGTGGGCCACGCCGTGGAAGGGCAGCAGGTGGTGCTCGCACATCGAGTACATCGGGATGTCGCGCACGAGGACCATTTCCTGGTGGCCGACGTCGAAGACCCGATCAAGGTGGTCGGCGGGGTCTTCGTGTAGGCCGCCGAAGACCTCCGCGCCCGAGCGGGCGATGCGTGCGGGGGTGTCTTGGAGGCCCTCGCGGTCGGGGTCTTCGCCGATGGCCACGAGCAGATCGCGGATGGCGCGCTCGACGCCGGCTTCATCGTAGGTGGTCATAGCTGGTCCTTCGTCGGGCCGGTGCTGTCGGGGCCGGGTGATTCCGGGCCGGGCAGATCAGGGCCGGCGGGTGGAGCTGGGTTACCGGGTTGCTCGGGGCCGGGAAGATCCGGGCCGGGCTGAACGTGCGTGCCGAGCCCCGACGAGCCCGCACCCTCGGAATCCTCCACGAGTTCCTTGTCAGACTCGGGCATCGGCACCGGCGGGATGTCCGAGACGGGACGGTCGGCGGACGAGAGCCAGAGCTCGCGCTCGGGAGCCTTCACGATGTCCGCGAAGATCTCCTTAAGTTCACCCTCGAGCACGGTCTCCTTTTCGAGGAGCACGGTGGTTAGGCGGTCGAGCACGTGGCGGTTGTCCATCATGATCTGCCACGCCTCCTGGGCGGCGGCGTCCATGAGGGCGCGTACCTCTTCGTCGACGGTATGGGCGAGCTGATCGGAATGCTCGCGGCCCCCGCCGCCGGCCATCCGGGTCATCGGATCGGGCTCGTCGGTGGTCAGCCGGACCGCGCCCACGCGCTGGGACATGCCGTATTCGGTGACCATCTTGCGCGCGATGTTCGTTGCCTTTTGGATATCGTTTGCGGCGCCCGTGGACGGGTCGTGGAAGACCACTTCCTCCGCGGCACGCCCTCCCATCGCGTACACGAGCTGGTCGAGCAGCTCGTGGCGCGAGGTCGAGTATCGATCCTCGGTGGGCATGACCATCGTGTAGCCAAGCGCCCTCCCGCGCGGCAGAATCGTCACCTTCGTGACCGGGTCCGTGTGGTTAAGAGCCGCCGCGGCCACGGCGTGACCAGCCTCGTGATAGGCGGTCATGCGCTTTTCGTCCGCGTTCATCACGCGGGTGCGGCGCTGCGGGCCGGCAATCACGCGATCGATGGCCTCGTCCACGTCGTCTTCGGTGATGCGCTCGTGCCCGCGTCTGGCGGCAAGAAGCGCCGCCTCGTTGAGCAGGTTCGCAAGGTCCGCACCCGAGAAACCGGGCGTGCGGCGGGCGATCGCTTCGGCGGACACGTTGTCCGCGAGCGGCTTGCCCTCCGCGTGCACGCGAAGAATGCCCTCGCGGCCGATGAGATCTGGCGCGTCCACCGCGATCTGGCGGTCGAAGCGGCCCGGGCGAAGCAGGGCCGAGTCCAACACGTCCGGACGGTTCGTGGCAGCGATGACGATGACGTTCGCGCGCTCGTCGAAACCGTCCATCTCCACGAGGAGCTGGTTGAGCGTCTGCTCTCGCTCGTCGTTGCCACCGCCGATGCCCGATCCGCGGTTGCGGCCCACGGCGTCGATCTCGTCGACGAAGATAATCGCCGGCGCCACCTTCTTCGCCTTGTTGAACAGGTCTCGCACGCGCGAGGCACCCACGCCCACGAACATCTCCACGAATTCGGAGGCCGAGATCTGGAAGAACGGTACGCCCGCCTCGCCGGCAACCGCCCGCGCGAGCAGGGTCTTACCCGTTCCCGGCGGCCCGTACAGGAGCACGCCCTTGGGAATCTTTGCGCCCATCTTGTGGAACTTGTTCGGCGTCTCGATAAACTCCTTGATCTCGCGAAGTTCCTCAACGGCCTCGTCCACGCCCGCCACGTCCTCGAACGTGACGTCCGGCAGGTCAGACTCGACGCCGTCCTTCTTCACCTTGCCGAACTCGCTCATCCGGCCCTGCATCCGCGGAATCATCCACAGGAACAGACCCACGATGAGCAGCATCGGAAGCATGAACGTGAGCATCGAGAACAGCACCGACTGCTGCGGCACGATCGAGTTGTAGCCGTGCTTGGAGTTCGCGGCGTCGACGAGCTCGGCCACCGACTCCGCCTCGGGGTCGGTGTACTGGAACTGGACCATGTCCGTGGCGTCCAGCTCCTCGCCCTCCAAGTCGGTGGGCGTGTACTCATTTGCCAGCCACACCTGGACGATCTGCGAGCCGTCCGTCATCTGGATGCGCTCAATCTCCTGCGACTGCAGGATCTGCTTGCCCTCGCTCGTCTTGACCGCCGTAAAGCCGCCCGGGCGGATCACGAAGAACATCACCACGGCGCCAACTACGAGCGCGGCCATCAGCGCCCAGAACGTGCGGCGCTGGCGCTTGTCCTTGGCGAGCTCCTCCTCGGTGGGCGGTTTGCCATCTGGTCGCTTTCCATCCGGGCGCTCGCGGTCAGGCCCCTTCGACTCTCGCGGCGCCTGCGAATCCGTGCCGCGCGTCTCGTCGTCGTTCTTCGTCTTTCGACCCTTGCGATTGAACTCTTCGAGGATGCGGCGTTGCCGATCGCTCATTTACCCTCCGTATACATGCGGGGCCAGCGTCCCGACGAACGTCAGGTGGCGGTAATCCTCCGCATAGTCGAGGCCGTAACCGACCACGAATTCATTAGGAATATCAAAACCAACGTAGTCAACCGGCACGTCCACCTTGGCGGCGTCCGGCTTGCGCAGGAAGGTCGCGATCTTCACAGACTTCGGCCCGCGCGCCTCGAGATTCTGCTTGAGGTAGTCAAGGGTAAGACCCGTATCGATGATGTCCTCGACGATGAGCACGTTCATATCCGTGATATCGGAGTTCAAATCCTTGAGAATCCGCACCACACCCGAGGACTTCGTGGAGGCGCCATACGAGGAGACAGCCATCCAGTCCATGTGCAGCGGGATCGAGATTTCGCGCACGAGATCCGCCACGACCATCACCGCGCCTCGCAAAACGCCGACCACGAGCAGGCTCTCACCTTCGTAGTCCTTGCTAATCTCCGCTCCCATCTGCGCAAGGCGTTCTTTGATCTGGTCTTCCGAAACGGCAACGCGAACGATGTCGTCTTTGCAATCCTCAAGTCTCATGGCTTCTCCGCAGTGCTGGGGGCGATATACAAAAGGTCGTCTTCCCGCCGCGCGAACGCGCCGGGCAGATCGATGTGGAGTTTATTGTCCTCTCCGGTGATGAGCCTATCAAGTGCGTCGACGTGCCAGTACACCAATTCGCCCGATTTCTTCCCGACGCCGGTCACAGCCTCGCGTAGCACGCGCGTTCGCAGGGGGCGCGGGTGGCGTGCGAGGTCGGCGCAGTCGATCACGACGCCGCCGCCCCGGCTTGTTACGGCAGTCCGACCGATCGCGAGCGCGAGGGTGGAGAGCAGATCGTCGTCGTCGCGGAGGATGTCCGCGGTGCGGGCGAGGGCGTCAACCACGCCGCCGCCGAGCGCCGTGTCGAGGTTCGGGAGGATGTCGTGGCGGATGGCGCTGCGGCGCAGCGGGCTGCCGTCGGCGGCGCGCCACTGGCCGTCGGGGGCGTTGGTGGGGTCGTCGATCCACGGCAGGTCGAGCTCGCGGCATACGACGCGCAGGTCGCGCCGGCGTATGTGCAGGTAGGGGCGGATCATGGGCACGTCGGGATGGTCGGGCAGCGCGTCGATGCGGCGCATGCCGGCGATCGAGCGGGGGCCTGAGCCGCGGCCGAGCCCGAGGAGGACCGTTTCGGCCTGGTCGTCGGAGGTATGGCCGAGGAGGACGGGCAGGGGCGCGTCTGGCTCGCTGGTCCACTGCGCGAGCGGTCCGGCCGGGTCCCAGCCGGCATGCCGCGAGGCCACCATCTGACCGCCCGCGCGGGCGATCTCGGCGATGCGCTCGTAGCGCGCCCGCCTGGCGTTGCCCTCCGGTCCGTCGTCGCCCTGCGGACTCACGCGTGTAACGATCGAGGAGTCGACGATCCGCTGGAGATAGCGGTCAACCGCGGCGGCCTCGGCGCCGGACTCCGGGCGCAGGCCGTGGTCGATCGTCGTCGTGAGAACCTCAATCCGGCCGCGCGCCGCCCACATCGCCACCTTGGTCAGCGCCATGGAATCGGAGCCGCCGGAGACGGCCAGCAGAACCGCGCCGCCGTCGGGGACAGCGGCGAGGGTCTCGGTCATGGCGTGGCGGGCAGCCGTCAGCGCCGGGTGCGGGTAGGACATCAGCCGACACGCTCGATCCACGCGGCCGGGTTCTTGATTTCGGCGGAGGTGGGCAGGTTGTCGGGGGCGTCCCACACGCGGTTGAACACGTCCATTCCGGCGCGGTCGATCACGCCCTCCACGAACTTCTCGCCGCCGGTGTACTGCTTGAGCTTGTCCGTCACGCCGAGGCGGTTCGAGATGAACGCGACGAGCGGGTTCTTGTTCGTGCGGCGGTCGGCCATCGCTTCGATGATGCGATCGCGGCCGGGCATGCGCTGGCGGGGCACGTTGTTCATGACGTATTCGGCGTGCCCCTCAAGGAGCGACATGATGCCCGTGACCTGCTCGAATAGCTCCTCGGCGGTGGCGTCTGCGGAATCGGACTTGGTGTCCCCGAGCGAGATGATCATGCGGGCGCGCTCGAGGATCGTGTCCTTCAGCCAGGGCGCCGCCGCGAATTGGACGGCGTGTGTGAGCTCGTGAACGGCGACCCACAGCGAGAGGTCGCGACGGTCGAGGTCATAGTTCTGGCGGAACGACGCCACGTTCGGGGCGATGAGGTAGAGCCGGCCAAGCTCGGAGGAATACGGGTCGAACTGGCCGAGCACGCGCGGAGCGACGGCCGAGAGAACGAGCGAGAGTTCGGTGGTGCCGATCGGGTTGTCGTCGGGCGGGAGCATCGCCTCGATGGAGAGCGAGGCTGCCGCGGCCCACGATGCACGGTCGACGACGAGCACCTCCGCCTTCGCCGCCTGATTCGCCGCCTCGGTCAGCCCTGTGATCTTCGAGACCAGGTGGGGCGCGCGCTTTGCCTGCGTGCGAAGGTCGCGGACTGTGGCCTTCGCCTTCGCCTCGGGCATGGGCGGCCCGCCGCCGGAGAGCACACTGGCGACTCGTTGAACTGTGCGTGGATCAATCGTCATGCCACTAAGAGTAATGAAAGCACGCGCGGCGTGCCCCGAAAGTTGCTCAGGGTGAAAGAAGGCGGGCTAGTGGCGGGAGCTGGGCTAGTGGTGGGAGCGGGATGTGGCGGGAGCTGGGCTAGTGGTGGGAGCGGGTTGTGGCGGGGCTGGGCTGGTCGCGCAAGCCGGGCTGGCGAAAACTGTGGCGGCGGCGAAAGCCGGGGTGACGGCGTCGTCGACTAAAGCTCGGCGAGGGCGTCGAGGAACTCGTCTTGCAGGACGCGCGAGGCGGGCGCCGTCCCGACCTCGAGGTTATCCATGAGGATGACGAACGTGAGCGGGTAGCCCGAATCGGTGAGCATGTAGCCAGACAGCGAGATTGCTTCGACGAGCGTGCCGGTTTTCGCGCGGACCTGGCCTTTGATGTCAGTGCCGTGGAAGCGCTGCATGAGCGTGCCGTCGAGCGCGGCCACGGGGAAGCCGGCGGGCATGGCCGCGAGCGAACACGCGTCGCATTCCCAGGTGAGCGTGAGGATGTCGCAGAGCGCGTTGGCGGTGAGGCGGTTGGTGGCCGAAAGCCCGGAGGAGTCGCCGAGGATGAGGCCCTCGGTGCGCACGCCAAGCTGGCCGAGCACCTGCATGCGGGCCTCGTTCGCGCCGTCGAAGGAGCCACCGAAGCCGGACTCGATACCTACAAGGTGGCCGAGGACTTCCGCCACCGAGTTGTCGGAAACCTCGAGCATGTAGTCCACGATCTCGCGCACGGGCGCCGATTCGACCCTGGCGAGTTCAGTGGCATCGACGGGGGCGGCCGAGCGGTCGACCGTCGTCACCTCGATGCCTTCTTCTCGCAGGCGCTCGGCGAAGGCCTCGGCGGCGAGGATGTCCGGGTTGGCGAGGTAGCCGACGTTGTCCATGCGGCCGCGGTCGACGGCGATGGGGCGCAACTCCATGACGTAGTTGCGGTTCGCGCCCTCGATGTCCGTGTAGTACTGGCCGCCGGTAAAGAGTGAGGAGTCGACGGCCACGTTGACCGAGGCGACGCCCCTATCGCGCAGCTGGCTGGCTGCGTCCGCCGCGAGGTCGGCAAGGCCGGCGCGCCCCGTCGTCGCTGTTGGATTTCCGGCGCCGTCCGACAGGAGGACGTCTCCCCCGCCGATGAGGTGAACCGTGGTGCCGTTGAGCGAGGCGATGGTGGGCAGCGTGGTTTCGGGGCCGAGGGCGTGGAGCGCGGCGGCCGCCGTCACGATCTTCATGTTCGACGCCGGCAGGGCCGGCTCGTCCGCACGCCACGTGGCGATCGGTTCGCCGGTCAGGGCGTCCGCGACGATGATGGCGGTTGTTCCCGTGTTGCGCGAATCGGACTCGAGGGCGTGGATGAGCTGCGCGACGTCGTCGCTGGTGGGAGCCGTTGCGGTAACGGTGGTGTCGGCGGAGGGTGCCTCCGCGATGGCCGGCTGGATCGTCGGGTACGGCAGGGGCTCGGCCGGCTCGGGCTTAGTGGTGAGCGGGCCGGGCGCCAGATCCCACGCGTCCGCGAACACGTAGCCACCCATGGCTACCAGCGCGAGAACCGCAATCAATCTCTTCCACACCCGCATATCTTCCCACACCCCACGAGCTGTTTTGGGCAAATGTGCGCCGTCACCTGTGATAGTACGCGCATTCTTTCGCGGCTCCGGGCTAGAATGGGGGCGGAATTAACTGTCCGAAGGAGAATTCAATGGACTTTGATGTCACGATTGAGATCCCGAAGGGTAATCGCAACAAGTACGAACTCGACCACAAGACGGGTCGCATTCGCCTTGATCGCATGCTCTTCACCTCAACCCGCTATCCGGATGACTACGGCTTCATCGACGGCACACTCGGCGAAGACGGCGATCCGCTCGACGCCCTCGTGCTCCTCGACGAGCCCACGTTCCCCGGCTGTGTGATCCGATGCCGCGCACTGGGAATGTTCCGCATGACGGATGAGGCCGGAGGTGACGACAAGGTAGTCTGCGTCCCGGTTGGAGATCAGCGCGCATCGTGGCGCACCGAGCTCGAGGACATCTCCGAGTTCCACCGTCTGGAAATCCAGCACTTCTTTGAGGTCTACAAGGATCTCGAGCCGGGCAAGTCTGTTGAGGGCGCTCACTGGGTCGGCCGCGAGGAGACCGAGCAGGAGATTCAGAACTCCTTCCAGCGTGCCATCGACACCGGCTACTACGACGAGAACCCGAACGCCAACCCCTCGAACCTGCACGCGTAGGGTTCCCGGCGGGCTTCGGTAAGTCGCGAGGATCTGGCCGGTTGTGAGGATCTGGCCGGTCGCGGGGTTCTGGGCGATCGCGAGGATCCGCAAGCCACACGGCTCCGGCAGGGGCCTAAGCTCTCTGGCGAGGGCTCCGCAGCGATGCGGGGCCCTCGTTTTCGTCTGTCATGCCCGCTCCGCCGGGCCAGGCACTCCCTGACGGAGCACCCCTGCCCAGATAAGGCGCTCCCAGGCACACCCCAGCACAACCGGGGCAAGTTCCTACCAAACCGGGCAGGAACTTCCTGCCCCAATTAGAGAGAACCTGCACCAGTTGCTAGGGAAGTGGCATAGAGGAGGCGCGGGACAGCAAGAACCTGCACCATTTGCACGGGAGAGTGCAGGGGCAACTTGAACCTGCACCATTTGCACGGGAGAGTGCGGGGGCAATTAGAACCTGCACCATTTGCAAGGGAGCTGACGGGAGGGAGCCAGGAGATTGCCGGGCCAACGGGAACCTGCACCATCTACAAGGGACGGTGGCGGAAAAGCAGCGCGAGGGTGGCGAGCTAGCGCACGCGGAGGTAGACCGGGCTACCCCAGACGGCCCTTTCCTGCGTACCCATCGACGGGTTCCATGCCGCAATATGCATGCCGTTGCCGGTGTAAATACCGACGTGTCCGGGCCACCACATGATGTCACCGGGCTGAGCCTGCGAGGCCGGGACCTGCGAGTATGCACTCCAGTACTGGCCGACGTACGAGCCGGTACGGCGCGGGGTCGTGTGACCAAACTTCTGGTAGACGTACCAAACGAATCCAACACAATCCCAGCCGGAGGTCGGCGAGGTGCCACCCCACACGTACGGGGAGCCCACGAACTGTCGCGCGTAGTTCACCACTGCCTGACCATTCGTGCCCTGCGGCGGTGCAACCGGCGGCGTCACCGGCGGTGGCGGCGGGGTCGTCGGACGCGGAGCCGGCGTGGTCGGCTGGGGAGCCGGGGTCGGCGTCACCGGCGGTGGCGGCGGCGGAGTCGTCGGACGCGGTGCCGGTGTCGTTGGCTGCGGTGCCGGCGTGGTCGGCTGGGGAGCCGGCGTCGTCGGCGTCGGGGTCGGCGTCGTTGGCTGCGGTGCCGGCGTCGTCGGTGCTGGATCCGGAGCGGGCGCCGGATAGATC
>NZ_JBHWPL010000025.1:0-7030 GCF_043424875.1 Trueperella sp.
CGGCAGGCCGAACACCACGTGGCGTTGAAGATCAGCCACGTCGGCCCATCGAGGCGGTCGAGCACCACGGGGTTGCCATCGATATCCAGCACGCTGAATTCGGGCGCGGGCTGGCCGACCTCGGGCGGCGGCGCATCTCCACGGGTCTCGATCTCGGAGTACTCGCCCTGGGTTTGCTCGCCCTCGAGCTCGATCCCATCGGTGGCGCTGCCCTGGTTGACCGCGTAGACGCCGGCGATGACGAGCAGGGTCACCACGGCGACGACGAGCAGATTGCCGACCCGCGAATTGCGGAGCCTATCGCGGGGATCAGCCATACGAGTGCAGGCCTCCAAAGAAGTGGTTGCCGAAGTAGGCGAACAGCACGGTCGCAAATCCGACGACGAGCAACCACGAGGACTTCTTACCGCGCCAGTTACGCACCACGCGCGCGTGGAGGTAGGCGCCGTACATCAGCCAGGTCACGAACGCGGCTGTCTCCTTCGGGTCCCATCCCCAGTAGCGGCCCCACGCCGTGTCCGCCCAGATTGCGCCGAGCAGGATCATGATGGTCAGCAGCGGGAAGGTGAGAGCCGCGGCCTTGTAGCCGATCTCGTCAAGGAGATCCTTCGAAGGCATGCGGCGCAGCTTCGGCGCGATCGCGTCGTGCAGCAGGTAGAGCACCGCGGCACCGAAGGACACGCAGGCGGTGCCGTAGGCGAGGATCGCGAAACTCACGTGCAGGGTCAGGTAGAAGCTGTCTTGTAGCGCGGGGACGAGCCCGTTGATCGTCGTATCCAAGTTCAGCGCATACAGGAGCAGTGCGATCGCCACCGGGTAGACGATGAGCCCCAGCATCCGCACGCGGTAGCGCCAGCGGAAGAAGATCAGCGCCGCGAAAATGCCCCAGACGAAGGACACGGCGAACTCGTGCTGATTCGAGAACGGGCCGTGGCCAGCCAGGATCGTTCGGCCCACGAGATAGGCGGTCACCAGCAGGAACGCCACCACGCTAAACGCCGTGCCGTACCAGCTCAGGGAGTGCCCCGCCGGCTTCTCCACCACCGCGACCTGCGGCGACTCGTCCTCAATGACGTTCCCCGCAGAATCGACGCGGCGCCGCACGGCCTTCGTCGTCGACTTCGTCACCGCGCTCTTCTTGGACGTCACAACCACGACGTCGATCGCGAGCGCGATAGCGCTCAGCACAAGGGCCGCGACGAGGAAATACAGGAGATTCTCAATCGTCATAGCTCTCGCTTTCCTTTCCAGAAATCTGCGCAATGAGTTCGCGGTATTGCCGCTCGTAAATTGCGTCATGTTTGTCGACTGATGAGACAGCCATGGTTTCGTTATCGGGATCCACGCGAAGCCACAGGCGGCGGTGCGGGAATCCAAAGGTCATAATCATGCCGAGCACGAGCAGGAACGAGGCGATCCACATGAGGATGCTGCCCAGGTCCTTGCGCACCGTGACTCCGGTGTACTGTGCTTCGCGCTCGAACGTGAAGCTGTAGCCCTCCCATTCGAAGGCCGTGCCCGGCTCAAGCTGTTGCACGGCGTAGGGCTGGTTGGAATCGATCGGGTAGATCTCGATCATCGCCGTCCCGGGCTCGATCTGAGAGTCGGCGCGCCCGGATGCGGCGGTCACGATGAGGACGTCAAGGTCTTCCCGCTCTGGCATGTTCAGGCGCCCGATCGCGTTGCGCCCATCGTTCGACGTCCACTGAAGGGCCACGGTTTCGTTGCGCAATTGGCCATCCGGCGCCTCGACGAGCACCTGCGCCGCGATTCCGAAGGAGGTTTGGTGGAACCGGTAGCCGTCGTAGGTGAGCGGATCGTTCACGCGGATGTCCTGTTCGCCGACGACGACGCCGTCGTCTTCCACGAGCAGGTGCGTCACGTAATCGGCGGGTCGGCCTTCGTCAGTGTAGGTGTCCTGGAACGCGAGCGCGGTTGCCGAGAGCGTGGTGCCCTCAACCTGCGCGGTGCCTCCCACCGGAATCGTGAGGAAGCGTTCGAATGCGCCCACATTCGTGAAGACGAAGGCGATCATGATGAGGATGAAAGCCAGGTGCGCGAGGGCGGTTCCGAAGGGACCCCAGCGGTTCTTATCGGCGTAGGCCGAATTCGGGTTCTTCTCGTCGAGCACGACTCGCCAGCGCTTGGACTGAAGGACCTCGATCGCATTCTCGAACGCCACCTCACCGGCTGTCTCCGTGCCCGATCCGCCGGCCACATCGGCCACCTCGAGCTGGACGCGGTTCTGAGCGTGACGATGGAAGTTATCCGAGACGCTCACGCGCGGCTCCGTCGCTGCTCGCCACATCGGGCGCAGGCGATGCAGGGTACACCCCGCGATCGACAGCCCGAGCAGTACGCACGTGATGAGGAAGATCGGCGAGGTGTACATCCGGAAGAAACCGAGGAAATCGAGCACCGGCGTCCAGCCGCCGTACTTGGGGCGAACCGATTCGAGCCACGCTGCCTTCGTGTCCGGGTTCTCGAGTGCGCCGGCGGGCATCTGCATAATGATCGTGCCGAAGAATGCGAGCACGGCCATGAGGAGGATAAGGACAACGCCGACAGTCTTGTTGTAAAAGAACGCGTAAATCCTCTTGAAGATCAACGACGGCGAGATGTGCTCGTCTTCGTCAAATAGCTCCGGCGCGGATGAAACGTGGCTCACTCAAACCTCACACAATCGCAGGGATGGTCGCGGACAGGCGCTCGAGGAGGCCGGAGATCATCAAGAACCCAACCACGGTGAGCGAGAGACCAAGGATGAGCTCGATGGCCTTGTAGTGTGCTCGCACCCAATCAAACGAGATCATTCGGTCGGCAAGTACTGCACACGCGATGAATGGCAGGCCGAGGCCCGCGCAGAACACAAGGAGGAGGCCGAACCCGGAAAGCACGGTGTCCTGCGCTATCGCGAGGGCAAGTACGCCCCCGAGGATCGGGCCGATACACGGGGACCAGCCGGCGCCAAACGAGAGACCGAGCAGCACGGACTTGCGGTAGCTCGGGCCGCCGTCGACGTCGACGCCGCGGCGAATCGTTTGGTCAACGAACGGCAGGCGGATCAGCCTTGCCACGTGCAGGCCAAGGAGGATCAGCACCGCGCCAGCAATGATGGTTAGGTACTGACGAATATCCCCGACCACCCAGCCGACGATTCCTACCGCCGCCCAGAGCCCCGCGAACACCAGGCTGAACGCCACGACAAATGCGAGCGCCTGGAGAGCGGCTCCGGTTCGGGTGGTCGCCGTCGACTCAGTTGCTAGCGTGACGCCGGCGTCCCGGCGCGGGCTCGCGTCTTGCCCGATGAATTCAGAAGGTTGACGATGGCCCGTCATCTGCGCAACGAACACGGGCACGACGGGCAAAAAGCACGGGGAAAGGAAGGCCAGTATGCCGGCGACGAACACTGCTGGCATCGTCAACATAATTTACCTCCCTGTAACTGTTAATAATTCTGCCGTACACGCATGTAGTCAACGAGGCCCAAAGGTCCCTGATCAGGGCGTATTGTCGCTCATCTCGTCAGGGGCATCTGGCGGGCCGGCCACGAGCGTGTCGTAGAACGGTTTCACATCGACCGCGAGCTCCGAGTCAGGATCCAACTCGATGAGCGACTCCCAGGAGGCGATCGCATCGTCAAAGCGCGGCGGGTCCATCTGGGTGTAAAGGAAGCCCAGGTTGTAGTAGGCCTCGGGATGGCCCTCGGTGCCCTCCAAGACGATCAGCCACTCCTCCTCCGCCTCCTCGTAATCCCGCTGGTTCATGAGCAGGACACCCTTTTCCAGGCGAGCCTCCCAATCGTCCGGGTTCTGCCGCAAGGCCATGTCGAGTTCGAAGATGCGCTGCGAGTGATCTGCCGCTGCGGGCATCGGCGCTTCCATTTGGCTGATGTCGGGATGACCGTCGGGAAGCTGGTTCGCATCGAGCGGCTTTTGTTCGTCGGCGCCAATCATGAACACGCCGAACGCAAGACCAAGCGAGAGCGCCGCGACCACGAGGATCGTGAACGCCTTCGACTTCTTCTCCGGCGCACGCTCGATCGGCGACGCCGTCTGGTGACGCGGCGTCGCATCCTTGCGAGCCGCCGGGGCGGCAGATGTCTTTCCTGAATCGCGGTTCGTGCCTGAATCGCGATTTTCGGCATCAGCATGATCGACGACGACCGGGGCCGGGGCGGTCCTCTTCGCACGCTTGCGTGCTTTGCGCACCGCGCGGCGCTGATCATCGTCCATTTCCCCGAGCTCGGCAAGGGCAAGGTCATTTTCCTCGAGGATGCCCGCCTCAACCGCATGCGACGCGATGTCCGGGGAGGTAGGTTTAGCGGCCGTCTCAGGCTGCTCGGGCTGGTCGGCCTCCGGTTCGTCGGACGCGGGTGGCGCCACGGCGTCGTCGCCGAACTCCGCTAGTTTCTCACGCGCCCACGGCTGAAGCTCCTCAGGCGCATTGCGCAGATAGTCGAGAACTGACTCATCGGGCCGGCCACCCGCGGGCGACTCTCCGCCGCCCGCGGGTGTGGGCTTAGCCAATGGTTCCTCGTTCCTTCGCGGCGTCAAGGTTGCGCTGTGCCACATCGGAACGCTCGAGATCCTCGCGGGTCTTGCCCGTCAGTGCCATCTGGCCCTTGCGGGACTCGTCGATGGACGTTTGCAGGATCTTCTGCGAGTAATCCGGGGCGTGGAAGCCGTAGGAGTTCTCAGAGTAGGTGTAGTCGATGTAGAAGGAGGCCTTGTTCTGGTACTCGCGTGCCAGGTCAATGTACTCCTCGGGAGTACCGTCCTCCATTGCCACCTCGATCGACTCGATGAGATCCACGAGGGCATCCAGCGCCTTGTCACGCGAATCGACGTAGCGATCCTGGATCGTGATCACGCGGTTGTACATGGTCTCTTCGTCATCGGAATGGCAGGTTCCACACGACTGGTTGATGTCCAGCAGCGGCGACCTGATGTGGTGGTCGGTCACCTTCTGTGCACCCTGGCGGGTGTAGGACATATGGCAGTCCGCACAGGTCACGCCGGCATCGGCATGAACGCCATTGGACCAGATATCAAACTCGGGATGCTGGGCCTTGACGATTTCCGCCTCCGTGGTGGCGTGAGTGAAGTCGATGTGACCATCCTTCTGGTAGTACTCCCAGATCTGATCGATCTCGATGCCTTCCGACCACGGGAACGTGAGCGTCTTATCCTCGCCCGCGAAGTAGTACTCCACGTGGCACTGTGCACACACGTAGGTCCGCATTTCCTCGATGGTCGCATCGCGGTTGACGTCGTAATCCTCGATACCCTCCGACGCCTTGAGCTGCTTGAGCCCCTCAACGAGAGCCGGGCGCGTGACGCGCAGATTCATCGTTTCAGGATCGTGGCAGTCGATACAGGCGATCGGCTGATCTGCCATGACGGTTGCCTCTTCGTAGTCCATCTTGTTGATGGCGTGGAAGCCAGCCTCGATGTCGCCGTCGCCAGCCTCAGCATACACAGCCGGCATCGACGCGTGACAGTTCAAACACGTGCCCGGCTGGTCAAACTCGGTGACTCGGCGCGTTGTGCGCTGATCGAGCAACATGTACTCGTGCCCGCGGGCGTGGCGGTAATCCACCGCGAACGCGTAGCCGTCCCACATCACCGTCAGGCGCGGATCTTCTTCAACGCGCGAGGATGAGACGAACTCTCGCGGATCATCCGCCGTCGGCTCATGCTCCACACGCGTCGAGCCCGCATGGACGGTGGGTTCCATTTCGCTCGTCCGCTTGAACGCCTCGTACTGAGCCGGGAAGTTCTGACCCCACACCGCTGGATCGACCGTCGTCTCATCGAGTGCGACGACGTCGTGGCGCGGAATCTCCTGCTCCGACTTTCGTTCCATCATGTTGATGACGAGCATCGTGATACCGAACGTCACGATTGCGACGAGCGCGATCGCGAGTCCAATCAGAAGAAATCGTCTCGAATTCTTTGGCTTCTTAGCCGTATCTTGTGCAGTCATGTCCTATCTCATTTCAGGTGGCCAACGGTTTCGTGGCACTTGGTGCAGTCGAGCTGTTGGTCGTCCGTGCGGAAGCGGTGAACTTCGTCGACGTAATCGGCGTGACAGTACAAACAGGCGTCATTGGTGATGTCCCTGTTAACTTCACGAATTTCGATGTTGGTGGGGTACCAACCGGTGGTGAACCTCATGGCGTGCCAGAACCCATTGTCGGCTTTGACAATGAGCTTGTGGACGAGGCCATCGTGGGGCATGTGGCAGTCGTTGCAGGTGGCTACCGCAGTGTGTGAGCCAGCCTTCCAGCCATCGAGGTAGTCCTCCATGGCGTGGCACTGGGCGCATGTTTCGGGATCGTCGTACAGGTATCCGATGCCGTTTCCGTAGAAGAGGGCAAATCCGCCAACGCCCACAAGCGAACCGAAGACGAAGACGCCGAGCAGGAGCAGGATGCGGCCAGGCGTGAGCCCCTTCTTGGGCTGCTCGCTCGCTTCCGTCTCCTCAGCAACCTCCGGCTGCTCGAGGACCGGCTCAGATGATTCACTCATCGTGCGACCCCCTCTGTCTATAGTCTGCGGCTATTCAAATTCTCACCGACTAGACAGTGAATAATGGGACCGTTGGTCCCATGTCTCATTCGGACATTTCACGCCAATCAAATAGTGGCGGCCAGCACAGTGAGAAATCGACGAGAAACCGTGCGCAATTTGGACTTACTCCACACAACGACCTCACGTCGCAGGTAAATAAGCTCCGAAAGTTGGGGGTGTCTCCAGTATTCCTGGACCAATAAATGCCCTCTGGACTGCACTGATGCTGAGCTGAGCATCCCGTCCGCGCTGTCCAGTAGGAGACTCCGCCAGTGGAGACTCGCGTGGTGGCTTGTGAGCGGGGTGGTTTTTTTGGGGGTGTGAAAAGAGTGGAGGGGGTGTGTGAACCGTGTGGTTCGCACTCCCCCTCCACTGAGGTGTGATAGCGGCGGTGTCCTACTCTCCCACACCCTCTCGAGTGCAGTACCATCGGCGCTGGTGGGCTTAGCTTCCGG
>NZ_JBHWPL010000026.1:0-3639 GCF_043424875.1 Trueperella sp.
GCCAGCCACGTATGTGTCTCCCGTGTATTCAACCGAGTCAGTCGATAGGACAACCTCCCACGTGGCATCCTCGATCGTTTCGGGGACGACGAAGTCGAGATCCTCCTCAGAGGCGTTGTACGCGATCAAGAAATCGTCGTCGACGACCTTGTTTCCACGAGGATCGGGTTCCGCAATGCGGTCGCCATTGAGATAGACCAGCACCGACCGAGCAAACCAGGTGTCCCAGTCCTCATCGGCCATTTCCTCGCCACTATTGACGAACCAGACGATATCGCCCCGTTCGGATTCGCCACCGCGGCCGGCGTCGCCTTTAAAGAAACGACGACGACGGAACACTGGGTGCTCGCGACGAAGAGCAATAAGTGCTTGGACAAAGCGATGAATCTCAACCTTGTCCTCGTCAAGCTCCCAATCTACCCACGACAATTCGTTGTCCTGTGCGTAGACGTTATTGTTGCCGTCTTGCGTACGGCCAATCTCGTCGCCGTGCGAGATCATCGGCACGCCTTGGGAAGTCAGCAGTGTTGTGAACATGTTCTTTATCTGACGCAAGCGCAGCGAACGGATCTCAGGATCGTCGGTGGGGCCTTCAACGCCGTGGTTCCACGACTGGTTGTTGTTCGAACCGTCTGCGTTGTCTTCGCCGTTGGCCTCGTTGTGCTTCTCGTTGTAGGACACGAGATCGCGCATCGTGAAGCCGTCATGGGCGGTAATGAAGTTGATCGATGCAAATGGGCGGCGACCGGAATGTTCGTACAGATCCGATGAGCCCGTCAGTCGGGAAGCGAACTCCGATAGTGTCGAGGGCTCACCGCGCCAGAAATCGCGCATCGTGTCACGGTAGTTGCCGTTCCATTCCGTCCACAGTGGTGGGAATTCGCCCACGTTGTAGCCGCCTTCGCCAACGTCCCACGGCTCGGCAATCAACTTGACCTGCGAGATGATCGGATCCTGTTGGATGATGTCGAAGAACGAGGAGAGCTTGTCAACCGCGTGGAGCTCGCGCGCGAGCGTGGAGGCAAGATCGAAGCGGAATCCATCAACATGCATGTCCACGACCCAGTAGCGCAACGAATCCATGATCAGCTGCAGGCTGTGAGGCGATGACATATTGAGCGAGTTGCCGGTTCCGGTGGTATCGAAGTAGTGAGCCTTATCGTCTTCGACCAGACGGTAGTAGGCTGCGTTGTCAATTCCTCGGAAGGAGAGCGTTGGGCCCATGTGGTTGCCCTCGGCCGTATGGTTGTAGACGACGTCAAGAATGACCTCGATATCCGCCTCGTGGTAGGCCTTGACCATCGCCTTGAACTCTTCGACCTGCGAACCGCGCTCGCCGGAGGAGGAGAAGGTGTTTTGCGGCGCAAAGAAGCCGATGGTGTTGTACCCCCAGTAATTCGACAATCCCTTCTCGATGAGCGACGTGTCGTTGACAAACTGGTGGATGGGCATGAGCTCGAGCGCCGTGATGCCGAGTTCCTTCAAGTAGTTGACCATGGCGGGGTGCGCCATACCCGTGTACGTGCCACGCATTTCCTCCGGAATATCCGGATGGAGCTTGGTCATGCCCTTCAGGTGAGCCTCGTAGATGACCGAGTTGTGATAATCGTGCTTCGGCGGCCGATCGTGGCCCCAGTCGAAGAACGGGTTGACAACAATCGAGAGCATCGTGTGACCGAGAGAATCGAGTTCGGAGCGCTTGGAGTTGTCGTAAAAATCGTAGGAGAAGTTTGCTTGATGATTGTCGACCTGGCCCTCGATTGCCTTTGCGTAGGGATCGAGGAGGATCTTTGAGGGGTCACAGCGGTGACCGTTCTTGGGGTCGTAGGGTCCATGAACGCGGAAGCCGTAGCGCTGACCGGGGCGGATGCCCGGAATGTAGCAGTGCCAGACGTAGGCATCGACTTCGCGCATCTCAATGCGCTGCTCGTTCATGTCATCGTCTATGAGGCAGAGTTCGATCTTGTCCGCTATCGAGGAGAAGATCGCAAAGTTCGTTCCGGTGCCATCAAATGTCGCACCGAGTGGATAAGGTTTACCTGGCCAAATTTCCATGTCTTAACACTCTCACGTTTAGTTGAAAAGTTTGTAAACCGCGGTGCGCATGTATCGTTGTTTTCGCTGATAGCGCGCGGATCGTGGGCTTGAACACGTTGGCGAAATGTAGTTTGAATCATACCGGCAATTCGGGAACGTGTGGCGGGTTGGTGCGCTAGTCGAACTTAAATTGCAGGTGCCCGCGCTGGCGCTCTAATCTGCCAAGGAGATTGCGACCCGACTCGGCCGTGATGTGTGCGGCAACGATTCGAACGAGAACTTGGACGACGAGGGAGGACGTCCCCGCGTCCGCGTTTTCAGACCACGCAACGAGCGGTTGAAACTTCTCATCAATTTCCGCAAACTGGGACGCTCTCAGGCGCTTGGCTTCCTCCACTTCGCGGTTGGTCCAAGCCTCTTCCTCCGCGCGTGCCTGCTCGGCGCTGCGGCGAACGAACGTAGCGATATCGGGATCCTCGATCCACTTCTCCCATTCGACCGTCAGCTCCGCAAGGTCCTCTTCGGGAGTAAAACGGGTGGAGCGCCTCGCAAACGCGCTCAGTGCCCCAATGACGTCCTTCGCCTCGAAATCGTCGCCGAGCCACGCCGTCCACTCGCGCACGGGGTTCGCGAGCTTGTCCTCGCGTAAGTCCGTCACGAAATCGGCGGTCGGGCGATCGAGAATGCGCGCGCACAACGACCACATCTGCGCGCGGTCGTGAGCCGTGTTCGCCATGATGTCCATCGTCTTTGAGTCCGGTGTGAGTCGGCCCTGATCTGTCACTGTTTCTCCTCGTACATGTCCCAAATTCTGCTAGTCAGTGTACGTAGCGTCGAGCAATTGTGGCACACGGGCCCCTCGTGGGGGCCAAGCGGACGGCCACAGGTGGTGCACTGGGCGCGCGGCACGCGCGTGAGCGTTCGAACCTGCCTGCCCGGGCGTCGTTGATCGATCGCGAGAACGTTTTCAGGGCACTTTGCGACGCATACGCCGCATTCGGAACACCGCGTGGGATCGAACAGTAGCTCCTCATCCTCGAGGCCTAGCGCGCGTTCGGGGCACATGCTCACGCACACCTCGCACGCCGTGCACGGGCCAGTCACCTCCAGCGACGGCAGAAGCGGGTCGGGGAGCGCGGCAAGATAGACCTCGCGAGCGGACGCGCCCAGACGTACACCGGACAGCGCCGAGGCAGGGCTTTCAGGCTGAGCCGCCCGGTTGTCGTCCTTCAGACCAAAGCCCATGAGGAAGAGGTCGCGCCGGGAAAGCGCGGCCGATGGCCGTTCGGCACGTGCGCGTTTGCCGAAGCGCTTCTTCCTGCCCGTGCCGGCCCGCGAGGCGGCATTCTCGCCCGCGGCGCTCTCGACGTGTCCGACATGGTCAACGGAGACGCTCGCGCTGGCGTCAGCGCCGCGTGCGAGGTTCACCGCATCTTTGAACACGGCGACGACGTCCGGCGTCAGTTTCGGGCACGAGGCACAGTCACCCGTTTCTAAGCGCGCGTGACCAGACAGAACGGCCCCGGCCGCCACAACTTCGGCGTCGACGATCGAAAAACACTCCACCGACACGCGGGCCGAACTGTGGCGCTCGTCGACTCC
>NZ_JBHWPL010000027.1:0-11870 GCF_043424875.1 Trueperella sp.
GAGTTCTGGCGCGCCCACATGTGGCTATCGAGCTGGATCTAGTTCTGCTCGTCGCTATCCAAGGTCGAGGGCTGCCACGCGATTTGTAGCGCTTCGCGCGGGATGTCGCGGGAGACGAACTGGGCTCGGCCGGGGTTGCCATCACGCGGGGCGAGGCCTCCGATGAGGCGGCCCTCCGATGACGGGCCGGGCAGCAGCATGCCGGGCACGGACAGCTCGGCGAAGGTCTGAACCGTCCGCTCGTAGAGCGACCTGCTCGCGCCGCCGGTTCGGCGGGCGAGGATCACGTGCAGGCCGAGGTCGCGGGCCTGTGGCAAGAGCGGGATGAGCGGATCCAACGGGTTGGTTCCGCCCACGGTCACCAGGTCGTAGTCGTCAACAAGGATGAAGACTTCCGCGCCCTGCCACCACGATCGCTCGCGCAGTTGGCGGGGTGTGACGTCGGGGCCAGGGCGGCGAGTTTCCAAATATTTCGCTAACCTACCCAAGACGTCAGAGGCCTGAGCCTCCGTCGTGAAGTAATCGCTCAGGTGGCCCTCGGGCAGATCGCCAAGGAGCGTTCGGCGGAAGTCCACCACGTACATTTGCGCTTCGTGGGGTTGGTACACGCGCGCGATCTCGGAGGCGATGAGGCGCATCGTCGCCGTCTTGCCCGATTGCTGGCCACCGAAGAAGTAGAAGTGGTCGTCCACCGAGAAGTCGATGCCGAAGGGCTCCAGGCGCGATTCGTTGAGGCCAAGGAGCACTCGCCGATCGCCCGGCCCCACGCTCGCGCGCAGCGCGTCGATCGAGACGTGCTCGGGCAGCTCGCGCATCTTCGGGGCGGGGGCGCCCCTCCACGCCTCGTTGATCATCGCCACGAGATCGAGCTGACCAGCGGAGACGGTGTTCGGGTCTCGCTCGCCGTCGATGCGCGGCAACGCGACGAGCATGTGATGCTTGTTCATCGTGAGGCCGCGCCCCGGCCGGTTGGTGGGAACGAGCTTGGCAACCTTGCGGTCGATCTCCGAATCGAGGGGGTCGCCCAGCCTCATTTCGACGCGCGCGCCAAGCATGTCCTTGATGGCCGGGCGAATGTTCGTCCACCTCAGTGCGCTGACGATGATGTGAACGCCGTAGTTCAAGCCGCGCGGCAGGAGCTTTTCGATCTGCTCCTCGATATCGGAGAAGTCGGAGCGCAACGTGGCCCAGCCATCGATGAAGAGGAAGATGTCGCCGTAGCCGTCGTCGATCTCGCCCGCTTCCCGGCGCCGGCGGTAGGTCTCCATGGAATCGATGCCGTTAGCTGAGAAGAATCGTTCGCGATCGTCCACAATTGACACGATTTCGGCGAACATGCGGCGAACGCGATCGGGCTCGTTGCGGCTGGCAATGCCGGCCATATGAGCCATGTCGCGTAGCGTGCCGAAGCCGCCGCCACCAAAGTCCATCACGTAGAAATGGGCCTCGCGCGGCGTGTTCGTCAACGCAAGTGATACGAGCATCGTGCGCATGACGGTCGACTTGCCCGACTGCGGGCCACCCACGACGGCGCCGTGGCCAGCCGCGCCGGACAGCGAGATGAAGTACGTGTCGCGGCGCTGCTCAAAGGGAAGATCGACCTCGCCGATCGGAATGGTAAATCCGCCACGGTTACGCCAGCCGGGCGAGACGAGGCCCAGATTCGAATGCGCCACGAGGTCGGGCATGAGCGCGTTGAGGGTGGTCGGCACATCCAGCGGATCGAGCCAGACCTTGTGCGCGAGCGGGCCCTGCCCCTCGAGGCGCGCAACGGCGATGTCGAACGTGGTCTCCACCGAGTCGTCGTCGTGCAAGTCCTCGGTTTCCTCCACGTCCTCAAGGATGTCGACCTCCGGCTCCTCCACCTCGACTCGCGCGGAAGTGAAGTCGTAAATCTCGATCTGCGGCCCCTCGTCGACGTCGACCGAGCCCGCCTGCGAAAGCCGCTGCCTCGGCGGCGGACCCGAAACGTACGCCGCGCGGAACCGCGTCATCGAGGACTGATCGGCCTTGAGGTATCCCACGCCCGGGATCGGCGGCAGCTCGTAGGCATCCCCCACGCCCAGGACCGTCCGAGATTCGGCGGCGGAGAATGTGCGCAGGCCGATGCGGTACGACAGGTGCGAATCCAGACCGCGCATGCGCGACTCTTCGAGGCGCTGGGAGGACAGGAGCAGGTGGATGGATAGAGAACGGCCGAGTCGGCCGATAGCCACGAACATGTCCGCGAAGTCCGGCTTTTCCGAGAGCAGTTCCGAGAATTCGTCGACGACGATCATCAGCGTTGGCAGCGGAACGCCCGAGTGGCGCCCGTCTCGGCGAGCCTTTTCGTAGTCTTGGACGTTCTTGTAGTTGCCAGCCGAGCTCAGCAGCTCCTGGCGGCGTGCCATCTCGCCGCGCAGCGCGTCTTCCATACGATCGACCAGGGTCAGGTCGTCGCCGAGGTTCGTAATAATCGCCGACACGTGCGGGAGTTCGGCCATGCCCGCGAAGGTTGCGCCGCCCTTGAAATCCACGAGCACGAAGTTCAGGTCTTCCGAGGAATGAGTCAGCGCGAGCGCGAGGACCAGCGTGCGCAGCACCTCGGACTTACCCGAACCCGTCGCGCCAATGATCAGGCCGTGCGGGCCCATGCCCTGCTGCGCGGATTCCTTGATGTCGAGGTAGACCGGCTTGCGGTCGCTCGTGAGGCCGATGGGGACGCGGAGCTTGTCTCGGTTGAGCCGGGGGCGCCACGCCGTCGCCACATCCAGTTCACGCACGTGCCCAAGCCCGAGCAAGTCCGTGATCTCCGACGACGGTTCGCCGGCCGACGCGCCGTCGTCCGTCTCGACGTCCGCGGCACGCGAGATCGGGCGGGCCAATCGGCGCGCGACGGCGGCCGCTTCGAGCGTGCTCATCGAATCGGCCCTGCCGGTGACCTCCTCGTAGCCGACCTGCTGGACGCGCAGAATCGGCCCGGTGATGTCCAGGCGGATCGTGGACGAATCGAGCAGTACGTCCCAGGACGTGGGAAGTTCGATGACGGAGATTCCGAGCACGCCGTCCGGGGTCATGAAGGGGTGGTCGGGTGGCACCGGGACGCCGTCGTTGATGATGAGGATGTGCGGGAGCTCAGTTCCGCCTTCTCCGGACATGAAGCGCGGGCGCTCCGCGAGGTCGTCCGGGAGCAGGTCGATCAGTTCGAGCGGGTCGGTCACCACCATGCGGACGGGGCCCAGCCCGTCCGATTGCCGCGTGGATTCGGTGTGGCCGAGCCACTTCACCCAATCCCAGTCTGCGCGCCCGTCGTCCGTGGTGAGCACGGCGATCTGCAGATTCTCCGGGTCGTTGAAGGTGGCGTAGTGGAGCGTGATCGCACGGGCGAGGCCGCGCGCCGAGTCTGCCGATCCGATGATCTGGAGCTTGGCGGCACTTTGCATGTCAAGGCCGAGCGGAAGGTCATCGAGCGTGTCGTAGGCCTTCATCAGCCGGGCGCGCGCGGATTCGGCCACCGGGTCGGCTTCGGCAAGCTGGGATTCTTCCTCGGGCATGAGCGTCATCGAGAAGGGCTGATCGGCCGATCCGAGGCGGCACATGAGGAACTCGTCGTCGCTCGGTTCGCGCTCGCCCACTCGGGTTCCCTCCGCGGCGATGAGCACCAGATCGGCGGGATGCGGCAAGAACCACTGCGTGAAATCGCGTTGCTGACCCTCCACGAGGCGCGCGTTCTTGCGCACGTTGGCCAGGTAAGCCAAGTATTCGCGGCGCGAGCCCTCCACGGACTCGCGGTGTTGCTTGCGGTTGCGGTAGATGTTAAGGCCGGCCACGCCCAGCATCGCCACCATGAACGCTCCGGACATCAGGAGCATGCGCGGGGAGCGGTTCGAGGACAGCGCCATGACGGCCATCATGCCCATCGTTCCGAACATGGGCAGGATCATTGCCAAGGTGCCGGTAATGCCCTCCGAGCGAATAACCTCCGGCGGCTTCTTGACGCTGACGTTCTCCGCCTGCGGTGCCGGCGGACGCTGCTTAGTTGTGCGAGCCATGAGCCTCCCGTCAACCCCCTGTGTTGACGCTTCGTGTCAACCCCTTGTATCAGCCACGTGTGCCGTGGAACACGAGGCCAATCTACCGGAGAATCTGGCGCCGAAAGAACTGCGAACACTATGTGAACCGGTTGATGGACGATCGTGATCGCGGGGCACTGGCGGGCTAGAATCACAACAAGACATCTAGCCACGCATCCACGCCAGCATGCCGAAGCATTCTGAGGGAGGGCACACATGGGTCAGACCCTTTTGACGAGCGTTGCCGTCACGGTCAACGGCTCCCTCCGTGATGTCTCAGCTCCGTCCGGAACCACACTTCAAACCCTGCTCAATCACATGCAGATCGCCGGGCCCGCAATCGATCTCGATGGCCGAGCGATTCCCGGATCCGCGCGCCTCGGCGTGGACCTGCCAGCGGGAACCCTCATCACCATTTTGCCCGCCGAGTGGGGGCAAACGCGCCGGCGCCAGGTCAAGAACATCAAAGACACGCGCGGCGGACAAATGTACGGGTTCTTCGCGGCCGCGGGATTGGCGGCGGGCCTGACCGTCGTCGCCGCTCTCGTCGCCTCCTACTGGCAGGCCGCGGGCAGGGACGGCACGATCGCCGAGCTGACCACCCGGGCCGGCTCACTGGCGGCCACCCCGTGGCTGCCGCTCGCCCTTGCGGGCGTCTTGTTCGCCGTGTCCCTGGGCTTTAGCCTCATGCCGCCAAATGGCCGGCCACTCGTCGAGATCCTCCCGGGAACCACGTTCGCCGTGGCCGCCAGCCTTGCCCTTGGCCTTGCCAATCCGGGCGACGTGCGCCATCAGCTGCTGATCGTCACGCTCCTCGCCGTCGGCTCAAGCGCCTTCGTCCGCTGGGTGACGTGGGGGCATAAGCGACGCACGGGCGGAGGCGTGCTGCTCGACGTCGCGCTGGCGTCCGCGATCGTGGCCGGCCTCGACCTCGTCTTTTTGGCCATCGGCCTCCCTTTCGAACTCTTCATCGCCGGCCTGCTCGGCATCCTGCCGGCGCTCCTTGCGGCGCTTGGCGCGCTGACGGTTCGCGTCGATTCGGAAGCTCTCGTCGAAACCTCCGCGGTGATCCGCGAGGCCCCCTCGGTGCGCCGCTCGACGGAACAGGCAGAGCTGCCCGAGCCCACCGAACTGGTCTGGCTGTCGAGCCTGCGCCACAAGCTGTGGACGATCCTCACGAGCGCCACGATCGTGGCAGCCTCCGCGGTCATGGTGCGTCCGCTCATGTCGGAGGGCATCCACCGCACGTTTGCCATCGCCGCGCTCGCGTGCATCGTCATCTCTCTTCTGCTCATTCCGCGCACGTCTCGCTACCCGTACGTGCGCATCGTGCCGCGCGCAGCCGCCGCGATCATCGCGGGCGCCGGGGCCCTCCTCGCCGCCGATGCGCTCGGCTGGATCCCCGTGGCGGGCGCGTGCCTGCTCATCGCGCTCGCCTTCATCGGCATCTCATACATTCCCGAAAAGTTCGGCGTCACGTTTACGCGCCTCGCCGATATTTTGCAATCACTAACCACTACCTTGTCGCTCCCGCTCACCCTCGTGGCGATCGGAATTATTGACATCGTTCGCACTGGAGGTCTGCCGTGAGTATCCCGTTTCACGTCACGCAACAACCACAAGCCTTCGTCCGTGTCAGCATCGCGGCACGCGGCTATCGCTCCGATTTGGTGTTGCCGGGTTCCTTGCCGCTCGTCGACATCATGCCCGCCATCTCCAGCCGGCTCCTCGACCAGGGCCCCGGCGCCGCCACGCAGGGCGCCGTCCTCAGCGCCTCCGATGGCCGCATCCTCCACGGCGGGCAGTCGCTCTTTTCGCAGGGAGTCAAAGACGGCGATATCCTGACCCTCGCCCCGCGCGCGGTCGAGACCGAAAAGCGCTACGACGACGTCGTTGAGGCCGTCGCCGATTCCGTCGAGGAAAAGAACCGACCGTGGACGCCCGCCAACTCGGCCACGATGGCGGTGGCTGGCGCGGTGGCACTCATTTTGACCACGCTCGTCATTTTGCTTCGTTCGCAAGATCAGGCACCCATCATCGTCCCGGCCGTCGCCGGCGTCATGACGCTTCTGCTCTTGGGAACCGTCTGGGCGCTGCAACGTTCGGAGCGCTCGTGGCACTCGTGGACGCTGGGGATGGTGGCCACCCTTTCCGCCTTCGTCGCCGGTCTCACGATCCCGATTGAGCCCGCACGCATGTCGATCGTGTTCGCGGGACTTGCGATGGCGCTCGTGGCCGCGGCCCTGTATCCGCTGCTGAAAGTGGCGCGAGAGCTCGTCGTTATTCCGACAATCGTCGGTGGCGTCCTCGCGATGGTGGGCCTCATCGACGTCGGATTCGACCTCGATCCCGCAAAGATCTGGGTGGTCGTCCTCGGCCTGTGCACGGTGGTGCTCGCGTTTCTTCCGCGGCTTGCCACGTACAGTTCCGGCCTCAAAGCTCCGCCGGACACGACGCCGGTGCCAAGCCAAGCAGCCCAGCTGTACGGGCGCGGGCGCAGGGCCTCGATGGGCATGTCCATCGCCACGGGCATCGTCATCGTGCTGGCCATCATCTTCTCGATCGAGCTCGGCTCGTGGGCGATCGTCGCCGGCGGCCTCGCCGTTGCCATGTTCGCCCTGTCCACCCGGCGTTACTACGCCGCCACAGACGTCGCGATTCACTACGCCTGCACGCTCGTCGCGCTCGTCGCCTACGCGCTGGCGATCGTCGCTCACTATCCGGGCTCGTGGCTGGGAATCTCGATCGGCGCCATCGTTTTCGTTGCCCTGATGATTGGCGGTGGCCTCGTGCTTCGAACGAAACCCACGTGGATGGCTCGGATGGCCGACTGGGTTGAGATGCTGGGCGGGGTTGCCATCATTCCCGTCGTCGTCATGTCTTTGGAGCTGTGGTAATGGCGTCAACAAAGGACATCCTCTCCGCGCAGCGGTTCAACCGCTCCCGGCTCGTCACGGCATTCCAGTCGGGGATGCCCGACGGCCGCGAGCTCACGCCCGCCCGGCCGTGGACGGGCCTCATTGGCGGAATCATCATCACCGTGCTCATTTTCGGCGTTGCGTGGGTCTCGCGCCTGTTCGCGCCGTCGCTGCCAGCCGGCTGGGAGGATTCCTCGCTCATCACCGATCCGGATACGGGCGGCCGGTACGTCACGATCGGCGGCACCCTGCACCCCGTGGCCAACGCGTCCTCCGCAAAGCTCCTGTTCCCCGGCGGGTTGAAGGTGCTCACTGCGGGTTCGTCCACGCTCGACGACGTCCCGCTCGGCGATCCGGTCGGCATCCTCGGCGCGCCAGATCAGCTCCCTGCGCCGGAGGCGCTGGCCGATTCCTACATTCTGTCCTGTGTGGACACCACCGGCGCGAGCCCCGTGTTGTGGACCGGCGTGAATTCGGGCGAATGGTCCGACGCCGAAGGCCTTGCCACGCACGTCCAGTTCGATGGCGTGTCCTACTTGGTGACGAACGGCCACCGGTACGTCCTGGGCGGCCAGGGCGTGGCGCCGGAAGGCATCCTCAACGCCCTCGGTCTTTCCACCGACACGGCAGTCACCGTCAACGCGTCATGGCTAAACCTCTTCCCCGAGGGCGAGCCACTTGAGCCCCTGCAGGTTCCGAATTTGGGCGACGACGCCGGAGCGATCACCGGCGTGGGCGACGACGTTCGCGTTGGCACCGTCTTGCGCGTCTCGGACTCGGCCCAAGAAGGCGATCTCTACCTCGTCCGCGCGGCCGGCACAATCGAGCGGATGAGCCCGTCCATGTTCCAGCTCTATTCTGTGGGAGCTGGTGCAATCTACGCCGACCCGCAAGACATCACGCTGCACGATCTCGCCCGCCTCAACATCGCGCCCGATCGCATTCGCCCCACGTGGCCCCAGGAGCTCACGCGGCTGCTCAATGAGGATGAGATCGCATGCGGATACACCGATTCCTCCGACTCGATGGGCGAACCGGACTTCGTCGTCGCTGGTGAACTGCCGCAAGCCAACCTCTCGGGCGTGTCCGTTGCCCCGCACTCCGGCGCAATCTTGCACACGCTCACCGAGGGCGGCGTGGGCGTATTCTTCTTCGTCGATGAAAACGGGACGGCGCATCCGATGGGTAGTCCGCAAGGAACGCTCGCCGCTCTCGGGCTCGCCGAGGCGGAAACGCTCCGGGTCACTCCCGCGTGGAGCGAGCTCTTTGCCCCCGGCGTATTGCTGTCCGAGGACGCCGCATGGCAGACCGTCCCCGAGGATGACGCGCAGTGATCGCGCCACGACTCGCTACCGGTGGCCTCGCCATCGCACTTGCCGCCGGCCTGAGCCTGCCCGCCACACTTCCCGAACCGACTGAGCCCGAGGTTCGTGGCTACTTCGCGCCCGAGCCGTGCATACCCGGATCCTCCGACACGTACCAACGCGGAGACGTTGACCTCACCGGCCGAGAGGCGACGAGCCTGCTGGGCGTGCGCGCAATCCAGGGCACGGCCACGGGCGCCGGCACCCGGGTCGCCGTCCTTTCCACTGGCGTCGAGCCCGGCAACCCGGCCATCCAGGGCGCGGCTGTGGAGCCGGGCGTCAACTTGACCGAGGGGTCGAGCGCACTGGCCGATCCCTACGGGATGGGCACGGCGCTCACCTCGATTATCGTCGGTCAGAACCGAAGCGACGCGCGAGTCACGGGCCTTGCCCCGCGCGCAACCGTGGTTCCCGTCCGCGTGTTCCTTCAGCCACCTGACGACCTCGCCTCGCCGGGTTACCCGATCGCGGACGTCGTCGCCGACGGCGTCAATCAGGCCATCGATCAGAACGTGGACGTCATCCTCGTGGGCGTCGCGCTACCGTACGGCAGCCCCGCGCTCGAACAGGCCGTGACGCGTGCGGAAGGCGCCGGCATCGTCGTCGTCGCGCCCGCTGGAGATATCCTCGACGAATCGGATGCCGAATCCTTCGATAACCCCCGCTATCCCGCGGCATACCCCACGGTGCTGTCGGTGGGCGCGGTTAATTCAAACGCCGGCGCCTCGGATCGCACGCTTCGAGCCGAATCAGTGAACGTGGCTGCGCCCGGGCAGAACGTCGTTGTGGCCAATGGGCAGCGTGGCACGTGCATCGCCTCAACAGGGCAAACTCAAACGGTGTATTCAGCCGCGTTCGCTGCCGCCGCGGCCGCCAGTCTGATCTCGGAGTTTCCAGACGAAAATCCCGAACAGATTCGATTCCGCCTCGAAGTTACGGGTGTGCGCGTGACGGACACGCAGTCAAGTGCCGTCGGTTGGGGCATGATCGACCTTCCCAACGCCCTCGCGTTCATCGACGACGGCACCGCGAACGGACCACAGTCGCCAAATACCACGCCGCCCGAGCCCACGCCCGTGGCCGGCCAAGAGGTTCCTGAACCGGTACCCGACCCGCTGCGCATGACGAAACCGTTGAGCATCGCCGCCGGCGCGGTCGTCGCGTTCGGAAGTTTGGGACTCCTCGTTATTGCGCTCCGGCGCCGGAGCTAGTTCTTTTCGAACGTCAATAACGCGGGCACATTGTGGACGGAGTCAACAATAATCTGGCCTTCCTCGAGCTCAAACGTGTGCTCGACCGCCGGATTCCACACGGCTACACGTTTGACGAGCTGCGCTTCAGAATCGAAGACGTCCAAGAGTCCGCTCGTCCCGGAGATCGTCCACGTCCCCGGTTCGATGTCCGTTCCTACCCGCATAATTCGTCCTTCCCATATTCCGCCCTCGAATGGCACCGGCTGTGCAGGTTCAATCGAGATCAAATCCGGGCTCTCCTCGAACGGGAAGTAGTGCACCACCGAATTGCTCGGCAGGTAGAACGGATCGCTCTGGACGCCCGCGAACACATCCAAACTGTAGAGGCGATCACCACCCAAGGTGTCCACGAACAACTGCTTGGAAGCGCCCGCGTCCGCGTTCATGTCCGTCAGTGTGTAGACCCCCGGTTCCAGCTCCTGCCCGACCACGATTCCAGTCCCCGTGGGCTGCTCATTGACATGGCCCGGATCCGCAGTAAAGACCGGTGTGGGAACGTCGGTTGCTCGCGGCGCTGGCACCAGTTCAAGAGCATTAGGATTACCTAGGGAATCAGCCCACGTAACGATTCGGCTTCCTGCCGGAAGATCAATCGCGGTCGATAAAGGCGCCATGCCGTTCAAGCGCGGGATCATCAGTTCTCTCGACATGTAGTCAAAGGAATCATCCTTGGAGAACTCCATGCGGTCTACGAAATCAACCCCAGAGATTCGACCATCGAATATCACGGCGCCGTCAGGATCAAAGATGGCTACCTCGGCGCTCATGATCCCTCTCATCTGATAAGTTCCGGGCTTGAAATCGACGCCTGACACCCAGTCGCCGCTGCCTGGCAACACGGTGCGATACACGGTTGGTTCGGGCAATGGTTTGAATGTGACGCTGCCGAAATCGGGCGTTTCCTCCGGGTCTGCGGCGAAATCGTAATGAAGCTGGTCTCCCTCGTGCAATTCAATGAATCCTGCCCACGCAGGCCCATCGTGTGACTCCGCAGCCACGAGCGCGACCGGCCGATAGGCATCGTAGACACCGCCATCGTCTCGAGAAACAAAAATGTCCACCATCGGCACATCGCTGGGGGCCTCTGCGTAGACTTCATATCGGCCTGGTTCAATATCAACTCCGACCTCGTACGTCGCAAGGGACTCCAGCTCGAGCGTCACTGCGCCTTCGTCTTGGCCCGGAGGAAAGTACTCATCGACAGTCGACGTATCGAACTTCAGCGCATCAAACGCTGTTTGCCTGAGCTCGTCACTGATCTCTGACTCTCCCGGAAGCCCGAGGACATACAGGAAATAGGTGCCCTCATTACGGCGCGCAAAGAATACCTCGCCCGGCGTCTCAACGTAATCGGATCCGACGAGGAGCTCTCCCGAGCCCACAAACCGTTCGAAGGTCTGCCCCTCGATCGTCACCGGCTCACCGAACTCTCCTTCGGGGAAGATCATACTCACCTCGGCCACTGCCGCCTCCCGCGAGAAATGCCGTGGGGAATAGCGAAGCTCGACGGTCGGGTAATTCTCCGAATCAGGATGATGATCGTCGAAGACCATCAACCCCAGCTGTTTATCGTCGCTCCACAGCTGTTCCTCTTCGCCCGAGAGCCACTTGGCACCCGCTGGCGGACTCAAGCGAGCATCGGCCATGACGAAGCCCTCGACGACTCTCTTGTCCACCGGTGCCACGGTTGCCGACGGTTCCACGGAAGTCTCGGTACCACCGCCTTCGGACGGGCTCGGGTCAGGATCAGTATTTCCCGCGCATGCGGAGAGCACCAGCGCTAATCCAGCGACGAGCGCGATCGCTCGCTGATTCTTCGTAAGTCCCATCTGTTCCAGCCTTCCGCTCCCAGTGCGTCGCACTCAACGAGCGGCGGGTGTCCCCATCGCATCGACACGCGACCGGCACACCCGCCATTTTCGTCTCTCTTACTCGGTGTCGGGAATATCCTCGCGCTGACCGCGGCCGAGGAAGTTCACACGAGAATCCGTGTCGAGCAACCGCTCGCCAAGGCGTTCGGTTGTTGGCGCCGCGTCCTTGTTTTTAACGCAAGCCACCTCTAGTATTTCCGGCGTTTCCGTGATTGTCTATACGAACCAGATTTTCACGAAAATGTTCACTACGTGAGAATCGCAGAGGTTTTCACTCCGTGAGAAGCGCACAGGTTCAAGAGAAAGTCGCAGTATTATGTTGGCGAGACCACGCGCGGTCTCGACGGCTGGAAGAGATTCCGATGTGGTTTGCACGCGAATCTCTGTATACACAAACAAGGAGACACAGAAT
>NZ_JBHWPL010000028.1:0-24749 GCF_043424875.1 Trueperella sp.
TTTTTCCAAAGCCTCATTGCATCGCCTGCTCACGTCTGAGTACGGATATGGATTCTCGACGGAGGCCGCGGACTATGCTCTTGAAAACGTCGACGTGGATTGGAACGAGCAGGCCCTCAAAGCTGCCGAAGAATACCGTGACGTCTATGACGTCGAAGGTGACGAGCTCTATGACATGCTGATCTCCGAATACGATGGAAAGTTCACAGAGGAACAGGCCCAGTACGCGATGGACAACTTGTCGTAGAAGCCTCTCGCGGTCGGAAGTGGTCGCGATCGGAAGTGGCTGCGCGCGACTCCATTCATACCGACGTGCGATTCGTCAGCGCCGAGTAAGTGGCGGTTCTTTCGGACGCGTGAGCAGACGGCGTCGCTGATTCGCGAAATTTTGTCGGAGGCTCTTGATGCAATGCTCATGTCATCAGCACACATCACGAAGGAGTAAGCACGATGTTCGAGAACAAAGGTCAGCAACCGACCGATCCACTGCCACCCGAGCAACAACCGACGGAATACCAGCCAACGGGGCAACAGCCAACTATTCAGCAACCAGCCAGTCAACAAGCTCAGTATTCGCCGAACCAATCCTGGGCTCCCCAACAGGAGTACACGCCGAGCTATTATCCACAGACGGATGGCCAAGGGGCGCCGGCCTCGGGTTTCTACGGCGGTCCTGAACACGAGTCGGCGCAGAGCAAGCCGTGGTACAAGCAGTGGTGGGCACTGGCGGGCGCGGGCCTGCTGGGAGTGGGCATCATTGCCGCGTTGGTGACTGGAACGGACGACGTCGAGGCCGAGCCGAGCGCGACCCCGAGTGCGACGACGGCGGAGGCGACTCAAGAGCCGACCGAAGCTGAGGAAACGGACGAGCCTGCTGAAGAGCCGACGCCGGAAGTCACGGCCACAGAAGAGGCAGAGCCAGAGCCAACAGAGGAAGCTGCGCCTGCGGAGCCGGCCGTTCCCGCCGAGCACGCGGCGGCCCTGCGATCTGCGGAGAACTATCTCAGCTTTATGGCCTTTTCGAAGGCGGGGCTCTATGACCAACTGACCTCACCATACGGTGAAGGTTTCCCCGCGGAAGCCGCCGAGTATGCCATGCAAAACCTTGACGTCGATTGGAATGAACAGGCGCTCAAGTCTGCGCAGAACTACCTCGACCTGATGGCGTTTTCGAAGGCAGGGCTCTATGACCAACTGACATCGGAGTATGGCGAGCAGTTCCTGGCCGACGAAGCGGAATATGCGATCAACAACGTCACGGTGGACTGGAACGAACAGGCGCTCAAGTCCGCGCAGAATTACCGCGACCTCATGGCGATGTCCAATAGCCAGATCTATGAGCAACTGACCTCCCCTTACGGAGAGCAGTTCACGGCCGAGCAGGCGCAATACGCTGTCGACAATTTGCCTAAGTAGGCAGCGAACTGCGACATCAGCGCCGAGTGAACGGCGGGTTAGCACCCCTCTGGGAGATCGCGCGCGCTCGAATATGGCGATTCGCGCGCGGTCGAATATGGCGATTCGCGCGCGATGTCCTGGTACCCGCGGCTACTTCCCTTGCTCGATGAGGTCGAGCAAGTACTCGCCGTACCCGGACTTGACTAGCGGTTCGGCGCGAGCCGCTAGTTCGTCGTCGTCGAGGAAGCCCATACGCCACGCAACCTCCTCGGGTGCGCCGACCTTCAGGCCTTGGCGCGCCTCGACGGTGCGGACGTACGCGGTGGCGTCGGCGAGTGAGTCGAACGTGCCGGTGTCGAGCCATGCGGTGCCGCGGGGGAGGACCTCCACCGAGAGCTTGCCCGCCTCGAGGTACGCCTTGTTGACGTCGGTGATCTCGTACTCTCCGCGCGCCGACGGTTCGAGGTTCTTCGCGATGTCCACGACGTCGTTGTCGTAGAAGTACAGGCCGGGAACCGCGTACGGCGACTTCGGCTTCTCGGGCTTTTCTTCAATCGAGATCGCCTTGAAGTTCTCATCGAATTCGACGACGCCGTACCGCTCCGGGTCCGTGACGTGGTAGGCGAACACCGCGCCGCCGTCGGGATCGACGTTGCGCCTGAGCTTCGTGCCCATGCCCGGGCCGTAAAAAATGTTGTCGCCAAGCACGAGCGAGGCGGGTTCGTTACCCACGAACTCCTCGCCAAGCACGAATGCCTGCGCGAGGCCGTTCGGCACCTCTTGCACGGTGAACGACAAATTGATGCCAAACTGCGAGCCGTCGCCGAGCAGACGATGGAACTGTGGCGCATCTTCCGGGGTTGTAATAACGAGGATGTCCTGAATGCCAGCTAGCATTAGTGTGGACATCGGGTAGTAGATCATGGGTTTGTCATAAACCGGGACTAATTGCTTTGATGTACCCAGCGTAATCGGATGAAGTCGAGTGCCGGATCCACCGGCCAGAATAATTCCACGCATATCCCTATTGTGGCTGATTTCGAAGGCTGATGTGCACATGGCCGGAAAAGGTGCTCACTGTGAGTAAGAAGGCGATGACCGCCGAGGACCGCTCGGCACTGGTCGCGGTGACGGTTTTTCCGCTCATTATTGTTCTCGGCGCCGTGTGGGCGTATCACTTCCCGGGCACGGCCGCTCACCTGACCCCGTACGTCTCGCCAGGGCTTGGGTTCATCATGTTCACGATGGGTCTGACGCTCACGGTGAAGGATTTCAAGCGCGTTGCTGAGCGTCCGCTCGCCGTGCTGATCGGCGTGAGCGCGCAGTACATCGTCATGCCCGCCGTGGCTTTTGGGCTCGTCCATCTGCTGAATCTTCCGGCCGGGATCGCCATCGGCGTGATACTCGTGGGAAGCGCGCCGGGTGGCACCGCCTCGAACGTGGTGGCCTACCTCGCGAAGGCGGATGTGGCGCTGTCCGTCACGCTGACCACCGTCTCAACTCTGCTCGCTCCGATTCTTACGCCTATTTTGGTGCAGATTCTTGCGGGCACGCTGACGGAGATCGACGGCGGGGCAATGGCCATCTCGATCGCCAAGACCGTGGTGATCCCGGTGGTGGGCGGCGTGGTCCTGCGCCTGCTCATCCCGAAGACCATCGACAAGCTTCTGCCTGTGCTCCCGTGGATTTCTACGCTGGGCATCACCCTCGTGGTGGCCGCGCTCGTGCCGGGGTCAGTGGAGGCGCTGCGCACCGCCGTCGCTGTGGTGTTCGCCGCGGTGATCCTGCACAATCTCGCGGGCCTGTTGATTGGCTATTGGAGTGCTCGCGCCACCCGCACCTCGCCGCGCACGGCTCGCACCGTGTCGATCGAGGTGGGCATGCAGAACTCAGGCCTCGCGGCCACCCTCGCAAAGACCCACTTCGCGGCCACCCCTGAGGCCGCTCTTCCCGGCGTCATTTTCTCCGTGTGGCACAACATTTCGGGCGCGCTCATTGCGCTTTTCTTCCGACGCCGCGCTGAGGCCCAGGCCAAGAGCTCCCGCTAGCCCGCTCTCGGCGGCTTCCGGTAGCCCGCCCCCGCCCCGGTTGCGGGAGGGGTTGTCGCCTCGGGCGCCGCGTCTGGTGCACCGCGAGCCTCGCACATGGCTCCTGTTGCAAAGCGGGCAGGAAATGGTCAAATGGTGCAGGAAGTTCCTGCCCGGTTTGGTCGGAACTTGCCCCGGTTGCGGAAGGGGTGAGCGGGAGGGGCGCTAGAGCTCGAGGACGGTGCCCATCTCGGCCTGGGCGATCTCGGTAAGGCGCGAATCCAGCCCGCTACCAGCTTCGCCATCGCCGCGAGCACCGGCGGCACCGCCAGCACCAGCGTCCGAGCCAGCACCAGCGTCCGAGCCAGCACCAGCGTCCGAGCCAGCACCACCGCGAGCAACGAACACCACCGAGCTGCCGCGCTCGAACAGGCAGTACGCCACCGCGATGGCTTGGGCGAGTGAGGGCTCCGCGACAACAGCACGCTCCACCTCGGGGAGCTCGGGCAGCACTTTCGCCCAGAATGACGCATTCGAGTCGGCGTCGAGCCCGTCGACCAACAGCACGTCGGCCTGCCCCATGACGTCCGCGGCACCGTCGGCCACGCCGTCAGGCAGGTCGCCCTCCCACGCGAAGCCGAAGCTGTCGAGGTTGAGCGCAATCACGAGGTCATCGGGGTCGTCGGCGCTCACCTCGTGCGGGGTCGCGGTCACAACGATCGTGCCTGGCTCGTCGTCGTGGATCTTCTCGCGGCCGACCACCACAAAGCCACCAGCCACCAGTCCGCCCAGTGCCCACGCCAGCGACTTCCAGTGCACCGGCAGGTCGAGCACGATACGGCTACCCGGCATGAGGTCGCACTCCTGCTCGAGGTAGTTGGCGATCTTCGCAACATGGTTGGCGAACACTTTCCCTGACAGCTCGACCCGGCCATTGTCGTCGTACCAGACGAGCGCGGGTGAGGTGCCCGAGGCGACGAGAGATTCGTAAATCTCGGTGGGCGTCGCGTGAGTCATGAGGTTCTCCCAAAATAGTCGGTGTAAAACGCCTGCGGACCCACTTCGTCGAGGGCGCGCAGCGCGAGGTCGAGGGTATCAGCGTTGGCCGCGCCCACGTAGTGCGGGCAGTCGTAGATGCGTGTGGTTCGCCGTTCGTGGTCATCCGTCAGGCCTACGACGACGCCACCGGCGGCCTGGATCAGCGCGATGCCAGCGCCGATGTCCCACGGCTGGGTGCCCATCCCGAGCGTTCCGCCGAACGTGCCATCGGCGACGCCGGCAAGGTGCAGCGCCGTGGAGCCGAGCCGGCGCACAGACTTCGTCTCGTCCAGCAGGAGCTTGAAGCCGCGCGCCGCCCCCTCGTAGTCGGCGGTCTTTTCGCCCGGGAAGCCGCCCGTAAACAGCGTGCGGTGCGGTGGCTGGTCGTTCACGCGGATCAGCTCGCCGTTCTTGTAGGCGCCCGTGTCGTCCGCGCGGTACATCGTGTCGGTCGACGGCTGGTAAATGACGCCCATGATGACGTCATCCCCGCGCGTCGCAGCGATCGAGACGCACCACCACGGCAGCCGTGACGTGAAGTTCGCCGTGCCGTCAATGGGATCGACGAGCCACACCACGTCCTCATCACCAGCGACGACGGTCTGGCCCTGCACGTCAATCGTGCGGCCTTCCTCTTCGCCGAGTAGGACAGTGCCCGGGGCGCCCTCGAATAGGAGTGCACGGATGGCCGCCTCGGCGCGCCGATCGTGCTCCGTGACGGGATCGTGGAAATTGCGCTTGTATTCGATCTGGCCCGGATCCTCGAATGCGGTAAGGAGGTCGGGGCCCACGGCGCGGGCGGCGAGTTCGGCAAGATCTGCGAGGTCGCTGGGCGAGAGAGTCATAGTTTCATGGTGCCACGGGCGGGCGGGGGCGTTAGAGTTTTTACACAACCTGCGAAATTGCAGGCTCTCCAGCAAAATTACCGATTCACCTGCGCGATTGCGGCGCCCTCGCGAACGGTAGGACGGCAATATCTCACATTTTCCTCGAAGAACACGTGGCAACACGCCGATTGGAGAGACAAAGTGTTCAAACTGTCTTGACTTTAGGGGATTACATCTATGTAATTTACATAGACACATCGGAAATTGGAGGACCATATGAGGCTGTCGAAGGCGACTTCCCCACTACGGGCCGCGGATACACCGGAGGATCCTCGAGTAGCGCAAGCCCTCATGCAGGGGATCTTCGATCTCGGCTACGGCTTTGCTGAGCAGGAATCCCTCGGGTGGATGGAAGACGCACTCTGCGCACAAACGGACCCCGATATTTTCTACCCGGAAAAGGGCGGATCGACCGCCCCGGCTACATCTATTTGCAAGAATTGCTCGGTTCGCGCCGAGTGCCTCGAGTATGCAGTGACGAACGATATTCGCCACGGCATCTGGGGTGGCACCTCGGACAACGACCGCAAGCGCATGTCGCGTGAACGTAAGGCGGCGCGTGGCGGAGGGCGTTAAGTGGTCACAGATGTGACAAGAGAAAAGGTTACGGCAATTGTGGTCTGCCACGGTCGTGACCTTTCTTTTTTGGGCGAAACACTGCAGGGGCTGAGCGGCCAGACGCATCAGCCCGATCGCATTGTTGCCGTCATTCCGAACCACAGTTCGGAAGCGGTCCAGCCCATTCACGAGCACCTCGACCCCGATTCGGAGTCCGTCTCCATCGTCGCGGCGACGGGCGAGAACCTCGGTCAGATCGTGGCGGAGCTCGATATCGACGACGCCGACTGGCTGTGGCTCCTGCACGCGGACTGTGCCCCGGAGCCGGACGCGCTCGACGTGTTGCTGCGCCGTGGAGAGAACTCCAAGCGCATCGCCGTGGTGGGCCCAAAGCAGATTGATTGGGACGACGACGGCACGCCCGTCGTCGTGGAGGTGGGCATTCGCGCCACCCGAACGGCCCGCAGGGTTCCCGAAATAGAAGAGGATGAGCGCGACCAGGGTCAGTATGACTCGCGCACCGATGTGCTGGCAGTCGGAACGGCCGGCATGCTCGTGCGTCGCGCGGTGTGGGATGAGCTCGGCGGCTTCGATCCGAACCTCGGCCCCTTCGGCGATGGTCTTGAATTCTCGCGCCGGGCTCGCAGGGCGGGCTACCGTGTCGTCGTCGAACCGAAGGCTGTTGTGCGCCACGCGCGCGCTGGCCTGGGGGAGAACAACGATACGAGTTACGCCCAGCGGCGCTCAGCCCAGCTCTACAACGCGCTGCTGGCGGCGCCGGGCCCGCTCGTGCCACTCATGGTGGTCTTCTATGTTCTGGCCGCGCCGGTGCGTGCGCTACGCCGGCTCTTCTTTAAGGAGCCCGCGCTCGCGTGGGCGGAGCTGCGCGGAGCCGCCGGAATGGTGGGCTCGCTCGACGCGCTTGCCCGCGGGCGGCGGCGCCTGGCCAGTGTGGCAAAGGTCGGGCCGGACGCGCTCGGGGATCTTGAGGCGCGCCCTGCAGACATTCGCGTGGCCCTCAAGGAATCGCGCAGGTCGAAGAAAGAGGCGAAGATCCTGGCCGAACAGCCAGACCCTCTCACGATCAAGGCCCGCGCCGACCTCGCCAGGCACACCCGCCGCGGCTTCGCGCTGACAATCGCGCTCGCGGTGGTCTTTGCGATCGTCTTCCATCTCAATACGTTCGCCGCTGGAGTTCTCAGCGGGGGCGGACTCGCCGCCGACACCACCCAGGTAACCGATCTCGCGCGTATCGCCTGGCACGGGTGGCTCGATTCGGGCGACGGCCACGCCCTGCCACTTGACCCGCTCTGGGTGGTCTCGCTTCCCCTGCTTCTCCTTGGCCAGCCGTTCGGCTTGACGCTCGGCGCGCTCGCCACGGCCATCCTTTACCTAGCAATCCCGGCCGCCGCCGGCTTCGCCTACCTCGGCGCCGGCCGGCTCACCACGTCCTGGGTGGCACGCATCGTGCTCGCCACTCTGTGGATCGTGGCGCCGCCGTTCGTCGACGCCCTGCACACGGGGCGCATCGGCGCCGTCGTCGCGCACTCGCTCCTCCCACTCGCGCTGTTCGCCGTCGTGCGCGCATGGCAGGGGAGCGCCGCCGCGCTCGGCCTCGCATCCCTCACCTTCGGCGTGCTCGTGGCCGCGGCTCCGGTCTACCTCGCCGTGGCCGCCGTGCTTGCGCTCATCGGCGTCGCTTTCAACACGGGCAGGCGCAAGCGGTGGGTCTGGCTCGCCGCACCGGCACTACTTATCCTCGCGCCCACCCTCGCTGCACACCCCGATTCTTACCTGGTGTTCGCGCAGGCCGGCGTGCCCGCCGGGTCCGCCAGCGCGCGGGCGATGGTCGACCTCATCGCCGCCGACGCATGGGCGTGGGTGCCCCTGGCCGTCGTCGCGGCGGTGGCCGCCCTCGCGCTGTTGAGGATTCACCGAATGTGGTGGATCCGCGCAGGCTGGGTGATCGCCGCGCTCGGCCTCGCGCACGCCACGCTCTCCCAGTACGCCAACGTGGGCACCCGCGGCGTCGCCGGCGGCTACGAGACCATCGACGCCTCCCCGCACCTTGGCCTGTCCATCGCGTGGTTCGGCCTCTGGTTCGCCATCGGCGCGGCCACCCACGCCCTGCGCACAGCCATGCGCAGGCGCAACTTCGGCGCCACGCAGATCATCGGCGGGCTCGCGATGGTCGCGCTGCCGATCGCGACGTTCGCCGTGGGCGGGCGCTGGCTGTGGCACGTCAACGACGTCGATCCCGTGCTTGGCGATCACGCCCCGGCTGTTCCGGCGCTCGCCAAGGAGGCATTCGGGAATCACGAACGCGTCCTAGCGCTTACCATGTCCTCCGACGGCGTGGCCGCCGAGATCTGGCGCGGCCACGGCCAGGAGCTTCACGAGTTCACGATGGCTCGCGGGCTTGCCGACGCCGATACCGTTCACGTTGCGGGCTCCAATGAGCTCGGCGTGGGGGATGAGGCCTCGATCGATCTGGCCACCGTCACGCTTGGGCTGCTTGCCGGCTCGGAGGACGCGGGCGGCGCCCTCGCGCAGCACGGCGTCTCGGTGGTGCTCATCCCGCCACTGGAGCAGGGCGAATCCGCAGAGTTTCGCGCCGAACTCATCGGCCGGCTCCAAACCGTTCCGGGCCTGCAATACGTGACCGACGGCGAGGCGGGCACCTTCTGGCGAGTGAGCGAACCGTCCGGGCGCGCGGTCATCGACGGTGGAATTGTCAGCGCCGGCGTCGTGCACGCTGAGGTGGATATCAACTCAACGGCAGAGGAACGCCAGCTACACCTGGCCGAACGCGCGGACGCCCACTGGCAGGCCAGCATCGGCGACACCGCGCTCGAGCCGCACTCGCCCTCGTGGTATCAGGCGTGGATCGTGCCGGCAGGCGCGGAGGGAACAATCGAGATCACCTACAACGATCCGGTCCACCGTGCCCTCATGCTCGCAGGGGCATTCGCCCTCACGGCGAGCGTCGTGATCGCGCTGCCCATCCGCAGGCGCAAAGGTGGCGTGGAATGAGCAAAGGTAGTGGGATGAGAAAGAACAAGCGCGGAACGCACGTTCTTGCCGCCCTGACCGGCGCAATCGCCGTCGTGCTCGCGGCGGGGACGGCCGTGGCCGGCTACGACTCGACGCCCGGCGATCCCGTCCTCGCCGCTGCGCCATCTGCGACGGCCGTCGAATCGGCGTCGACCCTCGTGTGCGACGGCGGCATAGCCCGCACGATCCAGGGCGGCATCAACATCGAGAACGTGGACGAGGAGATCACCGGCTGGGCCGGCGCGTTCGGCACCCCCGAAGCGACGTTCGCTCCTGGCGGCGCGGGCTCATCTCAGACGTTCGACGGCGCCCTGCCGGCGAGCGCCGCGGGGACGTCCTCGCTCGGCGTCCCGGAACTGACCGGCACGCTCGAGGTGGCAGGCGGGATTGTGGCGGGCGCCAGCACCCACAGCGCCAGCGCCGGGGACTTGCGCGCGGTGGCCGTCAATCCCTGCCAGTGGCCCACGAACACCGCGTGGCTGGTCGGCGGATCGTCCGAGGTGGGGTCATCCCTCCAGCTCACGGTCACGAACCCCGGCCTCACGCAGGTCTCGATCGCCGTATCGGCGTTCTCCTCCCGCGGCGAGCTCGACCTGGGCGCGAACTCGATGCTTCACCTTGCACCCGGCACGTCGCAGACCGTCCTCCTTGACGGCCTCCTTCCCGCGGACCCGCGCATCGCACTCCGGCTGTTCTCCGACACCGGCCCGTTCACGGCCTCGCTCCAAACATCGGCGCTTGACGGCGTGACGCCGGCCGGCGTGGACGTGGTGACGAACTCGGACGTCGGCACTGACCTCGTCATCCCCGGCCTCGTCATCGATTCGCAGCCTGGCTCCGGTGACGACGCCACGCTGCCCGATCCCGCCACTACGTCCGCCCTGCGGGTCGTCAACCCGAACGAGGACTCCGCGACCGTCCAGATCTCCGTGGTCGGCGAGGACGGCACCTCACCACTTCCGGGCGGATCTGACGTGGCGGTGGCCGGCGGCTCAGTCCTTGACCTCACGCTCGATGGCCTCGCACCCGGCGCCTACGCGATCGAGGTGGAATCCTCCGCGGATATTTCGGCCGCCGTGTCCGCGACCCGCACCGACGACGCGGGCCGCGATGTCGCCTGGCTCTCTGCGCACGAACCGATCGCCGACGCGGGAGCGGCCGCTATTGGCCCGCTCGAGGCGCGCCTCGTGCTCATCGGATCATCGCAGGCCACGTGGTCCGCCTACGACGAATCGGGAGAGCGCGTCAGCGAGCGGGACGTGCGCGTGGACGGCGTGACTACGATCGAGATTCCGATCGAGGCTCGGTTCGTCGTCGTATCGGCCGACACCGAGCTGTACGGCAGCGTATGGATCTCTTCCGACGACGGCGTCGCGGCCGTTCCGTTGACGCAGGACTCTTCGACCAGCCAGGCCGTGACACTGACCGTGCAGAACTAGCGGGCGCACAGCCGCACCCGCAGCGGCCAGACGTGGCGGCTACTCGGCCGGATCGTCGTCGTTATCCCCACCCGGAATGACCGTGAAATGCGGGCGGGTGTGGGGGCGACGATTGACGTCGGCCGTCGGGCGGCGAATCTCGCGCTGAGCAGGCTGGGGCGGGGGCACGTCGCGCTGGGAGGTCTCGCGGATGGCATCGGCGAGGGCCATGAGGTCATCGGGCGAGGGCGGCGCGTCTTCGAAGTCGGTCTGAAGCCGAACCATTTGCCAGCCCACGGGTACAGTCACGGAATTCGCATGATCCTTGCACAGGTCAAGGGCGCCAGCCTGCGGCACGGGGGCAAGCGGACCGATGACGGCTGTGGCTTCGTCGTAGCCATACGTCATGGTCGCAACGGCCGGATTCTGGCACCTATTGCGGGAACATTTACGGATCGGACTCACGGGTCTTACCCTAGTGGCTCGCGAGGGTTTGGTGATCGAGGCGCTAGGGTAGTGCCATGAACATGCCCCGCAGGTCACATGCGCCCCGCCGCGATCGTCACGGGCGTGGCCCGCGCGGGCCGATTCTGCCCATGTCCATCCCCGGCTGGCGAACTCGTGCCGACCAGTTTGACGACCTCCTCGCGTGGGAACTTGGCGAATACAAGAAGCGCCTGGGCAGGGCCATGGCGCGAATCGACTTCGCAGTCATGGAGGTTCCTGGCGGCGATCCCGCGCCGTGGGAAAGCGGAGTGCCACTCGCGCGATACCTGCCGTTTGAACGCCCCGCGAAGATTCACGGCCGCGTTATTTTCTATCGCATGCCAATCCTCAGCGCGCTACGCACGGATCCCGATCCGCGCATGCTCATTCACTCGATCGTGACGAGCCAGCTCGCCACGGCACTCAATCGCATGCCCGAGGACATCGACTACCTAGCGGGCTAACGACTAGCCAGCGGGGTAACTACTAAAGGTTAGCCGGCTCGGACGTCGTCGCCGGCTCGGATAGCCCGTATGGCATGGCGGAAATCCGCTCGTTGAAGCGGGAGCGCCGCGTGTTCGTGCGTTCGTAGCGCCGGCGTTCAACCGTGTAGCGAATGATTGTGACCGCCTCGATGAACGCCTCGGGATCCGTGCCGCGCGGCGCGGGAGGGGAGACGTACCGTTCACACGCCGTGGCAAGAGCGCGCGCCTGTACTTGGCGGGCCTGGGGTGTAAGACGCGCGCGAGACTTGAGGAAGTCAGCGACGTTCAGCGATAGACCCGTCGGTAGCGGGCGGGACTGAGCAAGATTTGCCCATTCGAGCAGTTCCGGCGGCATCGACACGTTGGGCTCCCACGAGGTGTATCGAGGCCAGCGAACCGCGTACGTGCCAGCGGCCATGTCGCCGAAGCGCTGCCCGCGCTTGGACACGAAGGCGGACACGCTGGCGAGCACGCCAAAGGTGAGCCAGATTTCAAACACGCCAACCGTTGCTCGGATGAAGGCCTGTGACATGGTGACAGTGCCGCCGTCGATCGTGACCACGCGCGTCTTGGTCAACGCGCGGCCGGGCGAAGAACCCCTCATGCCGGCCGTGACGAGGGCGGGAACCAACCAGAAGAAGATGGCTGACCATGCGACGAAGTAGACCGCACCCAGAGCATCGTTCGTGATTAAGAGATCGAACGGAGTTTGAATCATGACGAAGAGCCACCCGAAAAACAGGAGCCCGTAATCCAACAGGCCGCCACCCATGCGCGAGAGGGCTGTGGCCGCCGGAAGCTCGAGTGCGACGCCTTCACCTGTGATGATTGCGTCAGGGGGCGCGTCGTGTCGTTCCATCACCGTATAAGACTACATTCAAAAAGTGCTTTTCCTGTGGCACTGTAGTCGTATGGAAAGTTTAGCGTTCGCAAAGGCCCACGAATCCGAGTGGTCGCGGCTTCGCTTTCTCACAGACAAGTCCTCCCTCACCGGCGCGGAATCCGATGAATTCATTCAGCTCTACCAAGCTGCGGCCGCGCACTTGGCCACGATTCGCACGCAGGCTCCCGATCCGGATCTCATTTTGACCCTGTCAGCCACCGTCTCTGGCGCGCGCAGCCGCCTCACTCAGAGTCGCGGCTCCACGCTACATGGCTTGCGGCGCGCATTGACGGTCACGATGCCCTTCGCGTTTTATCGGATTCGCTGGTGGATCCACGCGGTGACCCTCGTCTTTATAGCCGTCTTCGGCCTTGTCTTAGTGTACTTTGCACAAAATCCAAACCAGATCAGCCTGCTCGGATCCGAGCGGTACCTCGAGAGCTACGCCAACGAGGCCTTCGCCGCCTACTACCGTGAGTATCCCGGCTTCGATTTCGGCGGAATGGTCTGGACGAACAACGCATGGTTGGCCATCCAAATGATCGGCGGGGGAATCACAGGCATCTTCCCGGCGTGGGTGCTCCTGATCAACGCGGTGTCGGTGGGTCAATCGGCCGCGGTCATGAATCACTTCGACTCGCTCGACATCTTCTTCCAGCTCATTCTTCCCCACGGCCTGATGGAGCTCACCGCGATCTTTGTGGCCTGCGCAGCGGGAATCCGGCTCTGTTGGGCGTTCCTCGTGCCCGGTGACCTCCCGCGCACCACCGCCCTCGCGAAAGAGGGCAAGCATACGATGCTCGTGGCCTTTGGTCTTGTGGGTGTACTTTTCGTCTCGGCGCTCGTGGAAGGGTTCGTCACCCCGTCCTACATTGCGTGGGGCCTGAAGATCGCGATCGGCGCCGCCGTACTCCTCGCGTTCTGGCTCTGGGTCTACGTCTTTGGCGGCCAGGCCTCCCGGATACCGGAAAAGCGCGACCTCATCGTCTACGCCGCCTAGCCGGGGTGAACGTTAGAGGCACCGGCGCACCTCACAGACGCCGACGCGTCTTAGAGGCGTCTGTGCGTCTTACAGTCGTCCGCGCGCCTTGAGATCAATATAGGTATCGACGACGGCGACGGGCAGCTCCTCCGCACTCGCACGCACGACGATGGCTCCGGTGCGCTCGATTGATCGCACGAGATTCTTGGCCTCGATCTGCGCGCGCTCGTAAGCCGCGCGATTGAATGCGGCTTCGGCATCCATCTCCGCCGGCGGGTCGAACGGATCGGCCTGAGTGGAGGCGATTATGACGGTGTGGGAGCGTTTGAGCTCCGGGATCACGTCAAAGAGTCCCGTCGACGCCGCTGCGCCGCTGAGCGTCGTGAGGATGACGACGAGCGCCGGCCGCTTCGTGATGGCCGCGATGTGGGTGGGAAGGCTCGTCCAGTCGGTGGCATGAAGCGTGGGCTCGACGTCCGCCAGCGTCTGAGCCACCGTGTGCGTGATCGCCCGATCGCTGTGTCCGACGAGCCGGGCCCGAACGTCGTCGTCGAACGCCATCACGCTCACGCGGTCGCCGGCGCGCTGGGCGATCGCCGATTGCAGGAGAGCGGCTTCGATGAAGGCGTCGAATGCCGGGGCGTCAGACACGCGCAGTGCTCCGCCGCGGCCAGAATCCAGCACGACGACGACCTGCCTGTCGCGCTCGGGGCGCCACGTGCGAACGACGGTATCGCCCAACCGGGCGGTCGATCGCCAATCGATGGCGCGCACGTCGTCTCCGGCCACGTACTCGCGCAGGGAGTCGAACTCGGTGCCCTCGCCGCGCACGAGGAGCAGGGCGCGCCCGTCCAGTTCGCGAAGCTGGCGTACACGCGAGGGAATCTGGCGGCGTGAGACGAACGGGGGCAAGACCTTGATCCGCCAGTTCGTGGGAAATGAGCGTTGGCGGCCGGCCAGCCCCAGAGGCCCGTTCGTGCGGATGGTGATCGCGTGAGACGTGACCGTGCCGCGGCGCGTGGGCGTGAGGGCCTCATCCACGGTCTGCGAGCTCCCGCCCGGCAGGCGCAGCGCGTGGCGGGAGGGAGTGACGCCCGTCGAGGGCGGCCAGGCATCGCGGATCTGACCGGAGACCTGCCGCCGAGTGGGATTCGTAATGGTCAATTGCGCCGACGCCGATTCGCCCACGCGCGTCGAGGCCGTGCCCGAACGGGAGACCTCGAGCCGGGCCGGGGGTGGCGCTAGCGCGGCGTCGACCACGATGATCAGCGCCAGCACCACGGTTATGAGCAGCGCAGGATCGGTGTCGCGCATCGCAACAGCGAGCACGACACCGATGAGCGACAACCCGACGGCGGGCAGGCGGATAAACATTAGCGCGGCACCGGCACCGAGCTGAGAATCGACTCGATCACGGCCCGGCTGGTGATGCCATCGAGCTCCGCCTCGGCGTGCAGCTGGATGCGGTGGTTGAGCGCGGGCAGGGCAAGCGCCTTGACGTCGTCGGGAGTGACGTAGGAGCGGCCGGAGAGCCACGCCCACGCGCGAGCGCCGTGCAGGAGGGCGGTGGCACCACGCGGAGACACGCCGAGCGAGACCGCCGGGGCCTCGCGCGTTGCGCGAACGAGATCCACGATGTAATCCAGAATTCGCACGTTGACCTCGACCTGAGCCACTTCGGCGCGTGCGGTGAGCACGTCGTCGGATCCGGCCACGGCGTGGATCTGCGCGGTGGTCAAATCCGTGGGGTCGAAGTTGCCCGCGTGCCTACGCAAGACCTCGACCTCCACCTCGCGCGGAGGCAGCGGGAGGTTGACCTTGAGCATGAATCGATCGAGCTGGGCCTCGGGCAGCGGATAGGTGCCCTCGTACTCGACGGGGTTCTGGGTGGCCACCACCATGAACGGCTCGGGAAGGGCGCGCGGATCACCATCGACGGAGACATGATGCTCGGCCATCGCTTCGAGCAGCGCCGCCTGAGTCTTGGGAGGCGTGCGGTTAACCTCGTCGGCAATGAGGAGGTTGGTGAACACCGGGCCGGGCCGGAACGAGAATTTCCCGTCCGCCGAGTTGTAAATGAGCGAACCCGTCAGATCGCCCGGCATGAGGTCGGGCGTGAACTGCACGCGCTTTGCATCCAGCTCAAGGGAGGCCGCGAGCGAGCGAACGAGCAGGGTCTTCGCGGTGCCCGGTACGCCCTCAAGTAGGACATGGCCTTCGCACAGCAGGCCGATGAGCACGCTGGTCACCGCGTGTTCCTGACCAACCACGGCCTTCGCGATCTCGGCGCGCAGATTGCGGAACTTCTCCGCGCTGGGCGATTGGGGAGGCGCCTGCGGCGAGGGCGCGTTCTGGACGGGCCGGAACGAACCTTGGGGTGCGAAATTACTGGACATTGATATCCCTTTCGAATCTGTCAAGCTCGGTGGCGAGCGTGACCAAATCTGAATCACCCGTCACTGGGCGCTCGTATAGAAGGTCGGCAATAACGGCGGGTGGGTATCCGCTCGCGCGGGCGAGCGTGTCCACGACGATCTCGGGCCGGGCGTCGTCGCTGATCCCGCGACCCTTGGCAAGGCGAGAAATCGCGGCGGCGCGCAGAGCGCGAGCGGCGTGGCCGTAGTTCTTTCCACGCTGGTACAGGATCGATCGGCCCTCGTTGACCTCGGATGCCGGCACGACGACGGGCAGCGGCTCCGCCACGAGCTTTCCGAATCGTCGGCTGCGGTAGAGGACCCACCACCCCAGTGTCAGTGTGAGGCCGCCCATGAGCGGGAAGAACCAATCTGGAAGTCCGGACCAGGCGCCAGTTTGCGAGTACGGGTTCACTCGGCTGTCATCGGTCGAGACCCAGTAGACCTGGGGCTGCGAGCCGAGCTTACGAAGTGCGAATGCCGCGTTGCCCTCTCGGGAAAGATACTCGTTCGTCAGGATCGCGGAGCTGGGAAGATACGAGATCTGTGGGTGATCGGGGTGCTGGAACCAGCCGTAGCCCTCCGCGCCGGGGAAGCAGCCGTGTCCGCCGGGGACTTCCGGTTTGTAGAGCCACCTGATCGGGCTGATCCTGTATGCTTCCTGCGCATCGGGATCCTCGCATTCGGCCCGCAAACTGATGTCGTGCTTGCGGTGGACCGTCCCGATAAAACCCCACTCCTCGAGTTCGACACCCGTGATGAGGACGATCGTGGCGCGAGAGTCAATGAGAGCCTTTCGCGCGTCGTCGTCCATGTGCGAATGGATGACGAGCGTCGTCTCTGGTCCCGCGAGCGTCACCGCCTCAAGCGTGGTGATCTCCTCGACCGCAATGCCGTTATCACGAAGGATTTCGGCAACGGCGCGGGTCCCGTCTTTGGCTGTCGACGACGGCGACATCGCGATCCCCTTGGTCGGGACGCGCACCAACACCATGATGAGCACGGCCATGATCGCCGCGATAGTGAGGATGATGGTGAGGGCGCTTGGTCCTTTTGGTTTCACGGGTGCGGACGTCATGCACTCACCGCCGCGGTCTCGGCTTGGTGGTGGAGCGCTCGTAGCGCTTGGACGTCATCCGGTGTTGCTTGACCTGACCAGTAGTAAATCTCGTTGAACGTGGAGGCGCACCTGAAGAAGAGCTCTGGGGCGCCGATGCGCTGCGAGCCCGCGCGTGCAGCTTCGAGAGCCGTCATACCCGGCACGACCGTGATGAGCGCTCGCTCGTCGAGCGCGCGAATGATTGCTCGATAGAGTTCGACCACAGTGAGATTGAGATCGCCGGCATTCTCAGCCTTGTTGGCAGCTGCGAAGAGTTGTTTGGATGAGCGATCGTCGTCAAAGAGCTCGGTGCGCGCACCGCGCCCGGAGCTGCCATGCCCCAGGCGCGAGCGCCTCAGGGCAGAGAAAATGACTACCCCAATAATGGCAATGACGAGAAATATCGCGATGTAGCTACCTGCTCCGCCCTCGGTCGGATCGATCGTGGTGGTGACACGCCATACAGCTTCGCCGAACCATTGAAAGAACCGTTCTGCAATCGAGGGCGTATCGGAATACATGCCCTTGGCAAGCTCATCGGCGGCGAGGCGCTGGGCGTCGTCGGAATCCGGAGTGAACGGGGCAAGGAACATCGGCAGTGATTACCAGCGGTTCTCGCTCGGCGAGTCGTCCTCGGGATCCGCACCGTACCAATGAGGCCGCTGCTCGTCGATACCCCACGCGTCACCTTGAGGCTCGGCTTGGGAACCATCGGCCTGGCTCGACCATTGGCCATACCCGCTGGTGCCTGAACCGGATGTGTAACCTCCGTCCGGGGCCCAGCTCGATGGTGTGCCATAGGGCTGTTCGCCGTAGCCGGGCTGGCCAGTGCCATAGCCGGGCTGTGCGCCATAGGGCTGTTCGCCATAGCCGGGCTGTGCGCCGTAGCCGGGCTGGCCTGCGTCGTACCCGCTGGGTAGCTGATCACGCTGAGCGGGGGTAATCTCGCGGCCGGCTTGGAATAGCGCATCCTGATGAAAATTCTCGCGTTTCATACGCATGTTCACGTACACGAGATTGGTGACAGCGGTGACGATCGGGGCGATGACAATCGCGCCGAGCAGTGCGGCGAGGACACTGCCGATACCTCCACTCACGAGGACGACGCCCGGATTGTCGGTGGAATTTGTGCCACCAAGACCCGCAAAGGTGATGAAAATGAAGCTGATGATGATGCCGAGGCCAATTCCGATCGCGATCATGGAGAAAAGAAGACCGATGAAGTAGCCCAGCGATCCCTTGGTCAGGTGCCAGGAGCGTGAGAGACCACTGATGGGTCCAATATCCTCTGCGACCATGGCAGGCGCGGTGACCGTGAACCGGTAGAACGCGAGGAAGGCAAGAATGATCGCCAAAATTGGCCAGCCAACAATCCCCCAGAAGAAGCCCGACGAGCTGTCACCGATGTTGTCAAATAGAGCCGCAAGGAGAGCAGACAACATGAATATATACAGCGCCATGGCGAGCGTGATGAAGAGGAATAGCCCGAGCATGCGCGCCGCGATGCTGACCAGTTGACCTTTCGCGAGCGCGAAGGTCTGGCCGAGAGTGAGCTTCTCACCACGAACCGTAGCGAGCGTGACGCGCGTGCCGGCGACGAGCACGATGAGGTTGGCGGCGAGGGTGACGATGCTCGTGACGAGCGAGATCACCACCGCGTAGTTGGCACCTCCGCTTCCGCCGGTGAACGTGCTTTCTCCGAGAGCGAGGGTGACAAGAATGTTGGTGGCACCCGCCACGAGGTTCACGATAAGGGGGAAGACGATGAACGCGACCGGGTTGAATCGGATGAGCCGCACGGCGCCGTCGAACGTTTCGCCCACTGACAGTGGGCGCATCGGAATGACGCTGCGCCAGGAATCGACGCGCGAATTCATATCTGGTTGATAGTTTGGAGTTTCGTGTTCATCGTTGCCATCGCGCGGAGTGTTTTGGTTCGCGCCAAACGGATCGCTATCCCAAGCTGACATCAGGGTGGCCTTTCGTTAAAACTCTAGAACCAATTTACCCGATCGCGCTGGGGCGTCGCGGGTAGTCCATCCCTCGGAGGTATGAGGGCGTTGCTGGTATGATCGGGCCATAGCTTAGCGGAGCTCAAAAGGTGAAGGCAGACGATGACAGTGCGCATTCTTGTAGTTGACGATGATCCCGCGATCTCGGAAATGGTAGCTATTTTGCTCGAGAGTGAAGGTTACGAGGTATCAGCGTGTGCTCATGGTGATTCTGTGCTGCCCCTGTTCAGAGCCGAACACCCGGACCTCGTACTTCTCGATGTCATGCTCCCTGGCATGGACGGCGTTTCCGTTGCTCGCGCACTGCGCGAAGAGTCTGACGTTCCGATCATCATGATGAGCGCGAAGACGGACTCGGTGGACGTCATCGCCGGACTCGAAGCCGGCGCGGACGATTACGTGACCAAGCCGTTCGAAAACTCCGTTCTTCTTGCCCGTGTCAAGGCTCGGTTGCGCCGCCAGGAGCCCGAATCCGAAACCCTGACCATCGCCGATCTCGACATCGATCTCAAGGCACACGAAGTTCGCAGGGGAGACGAGGCGCTGCATCTGACGCCGCTCGAGTTTGACCTGTTGACGGTGCTCGCGCGCAAGCCATTCCAAGTCTTTACCCGTGAAGAGCTGCTCGAGCAGGTGTGGGGTTACCGCCATTCCTCCGATACGAGGCTCGTCAACGTTCACATTCAGCGCCTGCGTTCGAAGGTTGAGAAGGATCCGGAGAACCCCGAGGTCGTTCTCACCGTCCGTGGAGTCGGCTACCGGGCAGGAAATTCGAACTCGTGAGCGAGCCGGCTTCGGCTGGCGCGCGATTCCGTTCCGTCGCACGCCGAATCGATGGCCTGCGTGAACGCTGGTTGTCATCCCTATCTCTCAGGGTCATTGTGTCCATCGTGGCTGCCGGGCTTCTCGGCATCGTCATCTTGGGGTTTGCGATTTCCACGCAGGTTCGCGCCTCCGTCTTCGACGCCGCCGTGGAGACCAACATCGAACAGTTCTCCACTGACGTTCAGCTTGCCCAAGACCGCTTCGCGTCGTCGTCGCCATCCGTTGGCCGTACCCAGGAGGTAGCGAACGGGCTGGTCTCGTCGATGTACGACCCGGCGCGCGGCGTTTTGGGCGCCGTGCTTTTGCGCTCGCCGGACCAGCCGCCAGTCGCCACCCAGATCTTCGAACCGGCCACGGCATCTGCCACACGCGTGCGCTCACTCGTGAGTCCCGAGCTGCGTGACATCGTCCGGGAAAGCGACGAGATCGGCTGGCAGTCCACCGGCATTCCAGACGCTGACTCGCTGCTGCCCGGAATCGTTGTTGGCACAACCCTTGAGATCCCCGGCTCGGGCACCTATGAGCTCTACGCCGCATACTCGCTGGAAAACCAGCAAGACCTCATCTCCACGACGATCCGGGTCATGTGGATTTCGGTGGCCGCCCTGCTGGTCATTCTCGGTTTCGTCACGTGGGCCGTCATGCGCTGGGTGCTCTCGCCCGTCCGGCAGGCGTCCGCAAATGCGCGCCAGCTCGCAGACGGCGAGTTCGACACCCGCATGGAGGTGCGCGGTTCAGACGAGATCGCGCAGCTCGCCACGTCGTTCAACCAGATGGCCGAATCCCTCGAAACCCAGTTCACTCAGATGGAACGCATCTCGAAGGTGCAAACCGAGTTCGTCTCGGCCGTCTCCCACGAGCTGCGCTCGCCGGTCACGACCGTGCGAATGGCGGGTCAGCTCATCTACGACAACCGCGACGATCTACCCCCGAGCCTCAAGCGAGCGGCCGAGCTTCAGTACAACCAGCTTCTGAACCTCGATGCCACGCTCGCGGATCTGCTGGAGATTTCGCGCTACGACGCCGGCGGCGTCACGCTTGCCACCGAGCTGGCGAATATCGGCGACCTGGTCGAAGAGGTCATCGAGGTATCCGAGCCGTTGGCCCACTCGAACGGCGTGCGCGTCACGTACGAGGCGAGCGGAGACACGACGGCGGAAATCGAGCCGCGCAGGGTGCGCAGGCTGGCTCGTAACCTGCTCGTCAATGCTCTCGAACACGCCGAGGGACGCCCTGTGAACGTCGTCGTGACGGCGAACGACACGGCCGTGGCCATCATGGTGCAAGACCACGGCATCGGAATCTCCGACGAACAAATCCGGCACGTCTTTGACCGCTTCTGGCGAGCGGATTCTTCTCGCGTGAGGAAATCTGGCGGCACCGGCCTCGGCCTGACCATCGCCCGCGAAGACGCCCAAATCCACGGCGGAACGCTCGAAGTGGCCGGCGAGCTCGGCGTCGGCTCCACGTTCCTTCTCACGCTGCCGAAGGAACCCCACGAATCATTCATTCCGCCGATCGCGCTCGAGGCGCCCGTACCCTACGAGGAAGCTGTCAGCGAGGAGCTTGAGGTCGGAGATGACGGTGCGGGAGCCGGCGAGACCCCGGCAGGTCCGGAGGACAGCCCGTTTAACGTCGTCGTGGAAGACGACCCGGATGCGGCCGCCGAGCTGCGCCTCGACGATAAGCACATCGGCGGTGAGGTCTCGTGAAGCGTTTGATAGCGCTGCTGGCCGCGCTCATGGTGGTGCTCGCGGGGTGTGCGGGACTGCCGACGTCGGGCGAGCCGCACCAAGTTGACCGACCCACCAACCTTGACGGCGGCGTGGTCCTCGACCCACAGGGCCCAACCCCCGGATCTACCCCGGAAAACCTCGTGACGGACTTCTTGCGCGCATCGGGCGCGGGGATCTCGGGCGACTTCTCCGTGGCCCGGCAGTTCCTCACAACAGAGGCGGCAACACGCTGGAACCCGACCACCGAGATACGCGTCTATCAAGACAGCCAAAGCCCCGCAATTTCCCAGACGCGCAATGGCGCGATCCGCGTCAGCGCCAGTGCTGCGGGAACGCTTGACGACCGCGGCCGCTACTCGGTGGCAACACCGGACGTGATTGTGAACGCGGAGTATTCGCTGGTCAAGAATCCGGACGGGGAGTGGCGGATCGCTGCCCTGGACGACGGGATCGTCATCCCCAGCTCGATCTTCGAGTCGCTCTACAGCGAAACCCTGCTCTACTTCCTCACGCCCGATCGCGCGGCGCTCGTGCCCGAAGCACGCTGGTATTTGAACTCCGGCCGGGTGACCAACGCAATCAACGGGCTGCTCCAAGGGCCGTCCTCGTGGCTCGCGACCGGCGTGCACTCGGCAATTCCACCCGAAACGTCGCTGACGAGCCGCGGAGTGACGATTACCGACGGCGTGGCACGGGTGGACTTTTCCTCCGACGTGGCCTCGCTGCAGGGAACGGACCTCATCGCGTTTAAAGCGCAGGTCTCGAAAACGCTCATGAACGTGCCGGGGGTCCAAAGTGTTGTGCTGACCTCGGAGGGCTCGGAACTCAACGTGCCGTCGAAGATGGACCTCAGCTCCTATCCCTACGCCGCCTATACGCTCACCGGATTGCGCGACGGCGTTCCCGCCCGGATCAGTGGCGGCGACGTCGTACCGATTGCGCCGCAGGCCGTGGCCGGACTCGACCTGACCGCGATCACGCCCGCCTACAACGAACCGGCAACGTGGGCGGCTGCGCTCGGCAACGGGGGAGCCACCATCTACGCCGTGAGTTTCGTGGGCTCGCCGTCGATCGCGCTCCTCGAGGGGAGCCAACTCGTGGCGCCGTCGATCGATGCGCACGACTGGGTGTGGTCTGCCGAGCGGACGGCATCTGACGAGCTTGTGGCCGTTAATCTCCACACGGGCGAGCGCATGGCGTTCCAGCTCTCGTGGCTCGAAGGCCTCACGGTGCGCGATGTTGCCGTTTCTCGCGAGGGAACGCGCATGGCGATCGTGACCGACCAGGGCGGTGACGTGCAGATTAATGCCGTGGCCATCGCGCGAGACGCCGATGGCACGCCACTCGAGATCGGAAACTCCAAGCGCTTTGGGCAATCGCTCGTTGACGTGACCGAGGTGTCGTGGGTGTCCGAGGTCCGCGTGGCTGCGGTGACTCGCAATCAGGGCGCGAGCGGAATCCACATCGTCGGACTAGGCGTGCCTCCCGTTTCTCTCGCCGCGATCAATAACCTCGTCTCGCTCACATCGGGCCGCGGGGTGGATTCGATCGTCATTCAAAACGACGAAGGCAACCTCTTCTCCTTCGACGGCACCGGATGGCGGCGCGCGGCCGAGGGCGTGACGTCGCCGGCCTATCCCGGATAGACCCTGCGCCTGGCATGCTTCGGATAGGCGTGCCCTGGCGCCACGATTTCTCCACAGGCTCCGGGCCGCGGGCGCTATCCACATAAGGTGCAGACTCCGGGGCTGTGACAACACGCGACCTGCCACACTTGGTTCATGGTTGCGACTCGCCGATCAGGATTGAGCTTAGGATGTCTGAGTTCAAGGTTTCAGGCTGCATGGCTTCAGAGTGCATGGCCTGAAGGGCTTCACGAGTGGCTCAACGAGCTCTGGAACGATGCTCTCGATATCGTCTTCCCGCGATGGTGTGCGGGTTGTGGTCAGTGGGACGAGGACCTGTGCAAGACGTGCCGAGCCGAGTTCTCGCAGGCGTGGTACCGCGTCGAAGAACACCTGCCCTATCTCAGCCACGTCAGCGCCGACGGGGGAGCGGACACCTCGCCCTTTCCCGTGCTCGCGCTCGCGGACTACGCGGGATGCGTGGCGAAAGCGATCGTGCGCTGGAAGAACGTGGCCGACCGTCGGTTGGATTGGGCATTTGCCGGTCTCGTGTCCTCGCGGGAGTCCGTGGAGATTCCTGCGCGAGCCGGGCGCACCGTCGTCGTGCCGGCTCCATCCTCTCCGCAGCGCGCACGAGGCGGGCGCTTCGTGGCGGGCGTGATCGCGGAGGAGGTCGCTGAGGTGCTCGACGCCGAGTACGCGGACGTACTCGTGCGCAGGCGGATGCGCAGGGGGCGCGGACTGGAGGCGCGCGGGCGGAAGGCGCGTGCCGTGGAAATCGCCGCGGGCGTGGACCTGCGCGGTACGGATGTGGTGCTCGTCGACGACGTCGTCACCACCGGCGCGACCCTCGCGGGAGCTTCGCGTGCGGTGAAATCTGCCGGAGGTCGCGTCATTGCTGGATTTACTCTGGCCGCGACGCGAGATCCGCGGCAAATGCGAGGGATAGGTCACATTTCGTGAGAGTTCGCCGTATACTAATACCAACCAAACTTTCGGTAATGAAAAGGTCAAAACCGCAGGTGGAGGTGATGAAGAGCTCGCTGGGGGCGAGCGTGAAGTTTTTGGGTTAGACCCACTTTTCGACCATGGCCATAGGAGGTCATCATGGAAATCGTAGTCACCGGTAGAAACACTGAGGTTAAGGGCAGCTTCCGCTCACACGTTGAGGACAAGCTTCAAAAAATTGAGCAATACGCGCCATACACGCAGCGTGTGGAAGTAGAAATCACGCACGAGGCCAACCCTTCCCAAGTTGATACGTCCGAGCGAATCGAGATCACGGTTCGCGATAGGGGACCGGTGGTGCGGGCAGAGGCATCAGCATCCGATAGGTACGGCGCGCTTGACCTTGCCGCCCAAAAGCTTTTTGAACGGCTTCGCCGCAAGCAGGAAAAGAGGAAGAACCGCAGGAAGGGAGATCGCCGCGAACATCAGGTCGAGGATCTCCCGATCGACGAACTGCTCGCCAAGCCGTCAACGGAGACGGAGGAGGAAGAGCGCAGAATTCCGCGCGAGCCCGGTGAGGAAGTCGAAACCCAGCTCGGCGATTCGCCTGCGATCGTGCGCCAAAAGCTCTACGAGGCGAAGCCGATGTCCGTCGAGCAGGCCATCGATGAGATGGAGCTGGTCGGTCACCCGTTCTACCTGTTCATCGACGAGGAGACGAAGCAGCCGTGTGCCGCCTATCGTCGCCGCGGCTGGACATACGGCGTGATCCGCCTCGATGCAACAACCGGCGATTACGGCCCGGGAGAAGACTCCTAAACGCCGATCTGCCTGAAGACCGCGGTGGCGGGTGACGACTTCGTCACCCGAGAGC
>NZ_JBHWPL010000029.1:0-36164 GCF_043424875.1 Trueperella sp.
TCGGGCAACCCCCCCCGCGCGAGAGTGAGCGCCTACTTGGTGCGCTTGTCTAGGTAGTAGTTGATGAGGCCGCGCGTGGAAGAATCCTGCTTCGCGATCGCCTCCTCATCGCCAGCCACGGCGTCCGTGAGTTCGTTGGCCATCTGCTTGCCGAGCTCAACGCCCCACTGGTCGAAGGAGTCGATACCCCACACGATGCCCTGGACGAACGTGATGTGCTCGTACAACGCGATGAGCTGGCCCAGCACCGACGGCGTCAGCGACGGCGCCATGATTGAGGTGGTCGGCTTGTTGCCCGGGAATTCGCGAGCGCTCACCAACGCCTCATCCACGCCCTCGGCGCGAACTTCGTCAGCGCTCTTGCCAAACGCGAGCGCCTTCGTCTGGCCGAAGAAATTGCCGAGGAAGAGCTCGTGCTGGTCGTTATCGCCGTCCTTGAGCGGGAAGGTCGGGTTCGCAAACGCGATGAAATCGGCCGGTACGAGCTGAGTTCCCTGATGGATCAGCTGGTAGAACGCGTGCTGGCCGTTCGTGCCCGGTTCTCCCCAGAAGACCTCGCCGGTCGCGGACGTCACCGGCGAACCATCCCAGCGCACGCGCTTACCGTTCGACTCCATTGTCAGCTGCTGGAGGTAGGCCGGGAAGCGGTGCAGGTACTGCGAATACGGTAGGACCGCGTGCGTCGGAGCGCCCACAAAGTTCACGTAGAAGATGTTGAGCAGGCCCATGAGGAGTGGCACGTTGCGCTCAACCGGAGCCGAAACAAAGTGCGTATCCATCATGCGGAAGCCGCCGAGGAAATTCGAGAACGCCTGCGGGCCAATCGCGATCGCCAGCGGCATACCGACGGCGGAATCCACCGAGTAGCGGCCACCGACCCAATCCCAGAATCCGAAGGCATTGTCCGGATCGATACCGAACTCCTCCACCTTCTCCAGATTCGTCGAGACGGCGATAAAGTGCTTGGCCACAGCGCCGTCCGTCGGAGCACCCTGCTTTTCTAGATTCTCCAGCAGCCACGAGCGCACCTGGCGCGCGTTCGTCAGCGTCTCGAGCGTGGTGAACGTCTTCGAGGCGACGATCACGAGGGTCGTCTCCGGATCGAGATCCTTGAGCGTCTCCGACACGTCCGTGGGATCAATGTTGGAGATGAACCGGCACTCCAAGCCCTCCTGCACGTACGGCTTGAGCGCCTCGTAGGCCATGACCGGCCCCAGATCCGAACCGCCGATGCCCACGTTGACGATCGTCTTCATCGGCTTGCCGGTCACGCCCGTCCACGATCCGTCACGCACCGAATCAGCGAACGCATACATGCGGTCCAAAACCTCGTGGACCTGCGGCATCACGTTCTCGCCGTCGACGAGCACCTCGTCGCCCTTCTCGCGGCGCAGCGCCGTATGGAGAACGGCGCGGTCTTCGGTCACGTTGATCTTTTCGCCGCTGACCATCGCGTCGCGGCGCTGCTCAATCTTGACCTGCTCGGCGAGCTCGAGCAGTGCTGCCTTGATGTCGTCAGTCAGGTACGACTTCGACATATCAACGAAGAGGTCGCCTGCCTGGTAAGTAAACTTTTCGGCGCGAGCCTCGTCTTCAAACCACTGACGGAAATCCACGTTGAGTTTCGAATGCAGCTGGTCAAGGCGGCTCCACGCGTCGGTGAGAGTTGCATCAATCGGGGTTGTCATGTCACTCCTATAAAAGCCCAAAAGGTATAAACATACTATCCAAGAATCCTCAATCAAATGTGAGAGAATCAAAAGGCAGCTTTCGACGAAGGAGATGTCTTGACAGATAGCACCGACACGGCAGCACCAAAGGTGAAAATTGGCGTCCTGACCTCGGGCGGCGACGCGCAGGGAATGAACGCAATCGTTCGCGCGGTCGTGCGCACAGCGCTTCAACTCGGCGCCGAGCCCTACGCATTCTTTGAGGGATGGCGCGGCCCGGTCGAAGGCGGGGACCTCATCAAGAAGATGACGTGGAATGACGTCTCCTCCACGATCAACAAGGGTGGTACGGCCATCGGAACGGCTCGCTCGGACGAGTTCCGCGAGCGCTCCGGCATGAAGAAGGCCGTGAAGAACTTCGTCAAGCACGGCATCGACCGCCTGGTGATCATCGGCGGCGACGGCACGCTGACCGGCGCAGACGAACTGCGCCAGCTGTGGCCCGACCTCCTTCGCGAGCTCGTCGACGAGGGCGACGTAACCCCCGAGGAAGCCGAAACGCACGAGAAGCTGATGGTCGCCGGCGTCGTTGGCTCAATCGACAACGACCTCGTGGGAACCGACATGACCGTGGGCGCCGACTCCGCCCTCCACCGCATCATCGAAGCCATTGACGCAATTCAGGCGACGGCGGCCTCCCACCAGCGCACGTTCATCATCGAGGTCATGGGCCGCCGCTGCGGCTACCTCGCCCTCATGTCGGCGATCGCCGGCGGCTGCGATTACGTCTTCATCCCCGAACTTCCGCCCGCCGAAGGCTGGGAGGGCGAGCTCGCCGAGAAGCTGCGCCGCGGCCGCGCCAACGGGCGCCGCGATTCGCTCATCGTCATCGCCGAGGGCGCCACGGATCGCGCCGGGAACCCGATTTCCGCCGACGACGTCCGCGTGGCTCTGAAGGACCGCATGGGCGAGGATGCCCGCATCACCTCGCTCGGCCACGTTCAACGCGGTGGCACACCCTCTGCATACGACCGCTGGATGCCCACCCTGCTCGGCTACACGGCGGCCTACGAAATGGTCCACGCCACGCAGGACACGGAGCCGATGATTATCGGCACGCAGCGCAACCAGCTCAAGCGCCTGCCGATGATGGAAGCGATTTCGAAGACGCGCCAGGTGAAGAAATACTTGGAAGAGGGCGACTGGGATGCGGCGCTGGCCTCCCGCGGTGGTCATTACCGCGAGATGGTTGACCTGTTTGCCACGCTGTCGTCCCCCGAGGCGCGCGAGCGCTCGGACGATGCCAAGCGAATCGGCATTCTGCATGCCGGCGGGCTCGCCCCCGGCATGAACCCGGCAGCGCGCGCCGCTGTGAAGCTGGGCATCGACCGCGGCTACAGGATGCTCGGCATCGAAGGAGGCTTCCCGGGTCTGATCGACGGGAACATCCGCGAACTCAAGTGGCACGACGTGGAAGGCTGGGCCGAAGAGGGCGGCGCCTACCTCGGCACCCGCCGCACGATCCCGGAGATCGACCGCTATTACGCACTCGGCCGCGCGATCGAGGAGGCCAAGCTCGACGGCCTGATCGTCATCGGCGGTTTCAAGGGCTACAAGATGGTCTACGAGATGCAGCGCGAGCAGGAGCGCTACCCCGCGTTCAAGATCCCGATTGTGCTCGTGCCTGCCTCGATTGACAACAATCTGCCCGGCTCCCAGTTCTCGATCGGCGCGGACACCACACTGAATTGGGACACGGAGACGATCGACCGCATCCGCCAGTCCGCATCGGCCTCGCGGCGCTGCTTCGTCGTCGAAACGATGGGCCGCAAGTGCGGCTACCTCGCGCTGATGAGCGGCCTGACCACGGGCGCCGAACAGGTCTACCTGTATGAAGACGGCGTGACGCTGAGCCAGCTCGCCAAGGACACGCGCAAGATGATCCGATCCTTCGACTCGGGCCGCCAGCTCTACCTCGTGGTTCGTAACGAGGACGCCTCGGAGTACTACAGCGCCGACGTCATGGGCAATATCTTCGAGGAAGAGGGCGGGCACCTGTTCGACGTGCGCTCGGTGATCTTGGGCCACGCCCAGCAGGGCGGCAACCCCGTGCCGTTCGATCGTACGCTTGCCGTGCGTCTGGTCAGCGCGGCGATGAATAAGCTCCAGCAGCAGCTCGACGACGGCCGCCACGGTTCGTACCATGTGGGTATGATCGACGGGAAGATCCAGTCACGCCCGGCCGCTCACATGCCCGAGCTGATCGACATGGAGGACCGCCTCCCCTACGACCCGTGGTACCTCCCGCTCAAGGAGGTCCTCTACGTCGTCTCCGACCAGGAAGCCGATCTCACGCTCGATCCCCTACCTATCCTCGACGAGGAGTAGGCCCTAGACGGGCGGGCTGTTTCCCCACCGCGCCAGCGCAACCAGGAGCACGGCGAAGATGGTTGCGATGCCGGCGTCGTGCGCTTTCGAGCGAATGCGCGGGATCGCGCCGGTGGGCAGGACGAGCCGCGCGAGCGCGAGCACGAGGAGCGAGCCGGCCAGCGCGTACGACGCCGTGCGCACATCCACCATGTAGCCGATCGCGACGACGATGCCGAGCCACACGAGCAAGGCGGCGTAGACGATCACCGGCGGAAACTTGCCGCCGGCATACTTCTCGTGCTGGGTCTCGCTCATACTCAATCTCGGGTCGCCTCGATGCGAGTCTAATCCGTCAGTGCGCAAAGTGCCTCGTGTGAGTGAGGTACATCGTGATTCCGGCGGCTTGAGCGGCCTCGATCACCTCGTCGTCGCGGATGGAGCCGCCCGGTTGGACGACGGCGCGCACGCCCGCATCGATGAGTACTTGTAGTCCGTCGGCGAACGGGAAGAACGCGTCCGACGCGGCAACCGCTCCTCGCGCGCGCTCCGCTCCCTCACCCAGCGTGTTTGCGCGCTCGACGGCGAGTCGGCACGAATCCACGCGGTTGACCTGGCCCATGCCGATGCCCACCGTCGCGCCGCCGTTCGCGAGCAGGATCGCGTTCGACTTCACGCATCGCACGGCCCGCCACGCGAATTCGAGCTCCGCGCGCGTGGCGTCGTCGGCTTCCTCGCCGGCCACGAGCTCCCATCCCGCGGCGGAGTCCCTGCCCGGGTCGAGCTCGTCGCGTTCCTGGATGACGGCGCCGCCGCTGATTGGCACCACGTCGAGCTCGGGAAGCTCCGGGTTGACTTTTACGATGCGCAGGTTCTTCTTCGTCTGGAGCACCGCGAGCGCGTCTTCCTCGAAGTCCGGAGCGGCGATCACCTCCGTAAAAATCGGGGCGAGCTGCTCGGCGAAGTCCTTCGTCACCGTGCGATTTGCGGCGACCACTCCCCCGTATGCCGAAACCGGATCGCACGCGTGAGCGCGCTCGTGTGCCTCGCGGACGTCGTCGCCGATTGCAACTCCGCACGGGTTGGCATGCTTGACGACGGCGACGGCGGGCGGCTCGTGGTCGTAGGCGGCGCGGATGGCCGCTTCGGTGTCTTGGTAGTTGTTGAAGCTCATCGGCTTGCCGCCCAGCAGCTCGGCGTAGGCCAGGCCCGCGCCCGAGGAGTCGCCGTAGAGGGCCGCGCCCTGGTGGGGGTTCTCGCCGTATCGCAGGTCCGCCAGCTTGGACCACTGCGCGGTGACCGTTTCCGGAAGCTGGTAGGCATCGCCGGCGCCCACCTGCTCGGCGAACCAGCCGGCCACTGCCACGTCGTAGCTCGCCGTCATCGTGTATGCGGCCGCTGCGAGTTCGCGGCGGAACTCGGGAGTGAGGCCGTCTGCGAGAGCCGCGGCCACCTGCTCGTACTGCGACGGGTCGGTCACGATCGCCACGTCGCGGTGGTTCTTCGCCGCCGCCCGCACCATGGCCGGGCCGCCGATGTCGATCTGCTCGATGGCATCTTCGAAGCTGGCTCCGGCCGCCACCGTTTCGCGGAACGGGTAGAGATTCACGACGACGATATCGATCGGCTCGACGCCAAGCTCGGCCATCTGCTCGCCGTGGATGTCGCGGCGCGCAAGGATCCCGCCGTGGATCTTCGGGTGGAGCGTTTTCACCCTGCCGTCGAAGGATTCGGGGAAACCAGTCACGTCCTCGACCGGGGTGACCGGGACGCCGGCATCGGCGATGAGCGCGGCCGTTGATCCGGTGGAAATGAGTTCGTAGCCTGCCTGGCTGAGGGCTGATGCAAATTCGGTGATTCCGCTCTTGTCAGAAACGGAAATGAGGGCGCGACGTGCCAATGAAACCTCCTGATGCGGCGATGACACCAGTCTACGGACGTCTCACACTCTGGCTGGTTAGCTGTCCACGCTTCGGTCTGGCGTCTCGGCCGACTCCTGCGCGGCGGCTGCGCGTGCGCGCTTGTCCTTCTGCTCGTCAGCACGGCCGCGCACGTACGCGATCGAATCCTCGTGCGAGACGAGGGTGCCGAGCACGAACGGCAATCCGACCAGTAGCAGCGTGAGTCCGAACAGTTCGGCCGGCACCGGGCCGGTGGTTGCCATGCGTTCGGGTCCGATCGCGCCGGTTGTCATGAGCCCCAGGACGGCGACGACGAGCGCCGCGACGATCGCGGCAACGGCCGCGTTGATCAGGGATCGCTTGAGGTCCGTATCCTCGCGGCGCGTGGCGATGACGCCGAGCACGAGGAAGACGGCGGCGACCACGCCGAGCACCCACGGAAGGCCATCGGAAACCTGCGGCAGAGCGCCAAGGAGTGGAATCGCGGGCAGCGGAGCGGATTCGACGCCAAGAACCGAGAACTGGGTCCCCGCCCCCACGGCAAAGCCTGCCCCCATAAGCCACGCCAGCGCCCACACGAGCCCCACCGGCAGGTACGCGATCTGGAACAGGACGAGCCCGACGCTCCCCACAACGCCCGTTAGGTAGTAACCGTGGATCTGCACGATGCGCGACCAGCCCATGATGACGGCCAGCACCAGCACGGCCGTTCCGGCAAGCGCGAGGGCGCGCAGCAGGAGTCGCGTGCGGTCGGAGGCCAGGTAGAGCCACTCCCAGCGCACCACGTAGTAGCGAGCAGCGAACGTCGCTGCCGCAAATCCGATCGCGAACGCGCCGATGACCGCGGGCCACCAGGCGCCTTCTGGCCGAACGGTTAGGCCAATGACGCCGACGACGGCCGCCTGGGCGAGAGCAACCGCCGCGATCTCACTCCACGAGGACACCTCGCGCCTGCGACACGCCACGTAGCTCGCGTAGATGATGATAAGGGTGATCGTCAGCGGCATGAGTGAAATGCGCACGCCCGTCACGTCGGTATCGCCACCGAGCGCCGTCATCCACCAGCCGGTGCCGAGTCGGGCGGCGTCCGTCCACGTGTTGTCCCCGAGCATGGGCGCCGAGGCACTCAGCGTGTAAAAGGCGATCGTGAAAGTCACCATCGCCAGCCACGTGAAAAACGGCGCGGCAAGGGCGCCGCGGGCGGCCACAATTTCTCGGGAGAGATCGATGGTTTTCACTCCTCCATCGTTCCCCGAACACCGCGTACACATCGAAAGGCGGTAACGGCGTGTTGCTCACGCCCCCGGTACAGTGACCGAACGGCAGGTTACACACAGAGGCCGAACGGTAGGTTACACACAGAGGCCTAACGGCCGGATACGCACAGAGGCCGGACGGGATGTCCCGTCCGGCCTCTGTGCGTCTCCAGCGCTATGCGCAGGGTTTACTTCAGGAGCTCGCGTGCAAGGTTGGCGGTCTCAGTGGGGGTCTTGCCCACCTTGACGCCGACGGCCTCGAGGGCCTCCTTCTTCGCGGCAGCCGTGCCCGCCGAGCCCGAGACGATCGCGCCAGCGTGGCCCATCGTCTTGCCCTCGGGAGCCGTGAAGCCAGCAACGTAGCCAACAACGGGCTTCGTCACGTTGTCCTTGATGTAGGCGGCCGCGCGCTCCTCGGCGTCGCCACCAATCTCACCGATCATGACGATGAGTTCCGTCTCCGGATCCTCCTCAAACGCCTTGAGTGCGTCGATGTGGGTGGTGCCGATGATGGGATCGCCGCCGATGCCGATCGCCGTCGAGATGCCGATGTCCGACAGCTCGTACATCATCTGGTAGGTCAGCGTTCCGGACTTCGACACGAGGCCGATCTTGCCCGGGCCCGTGATGTCCGGAGGCGTGATGCCCACGTTCGACTGGCCGGGGGTAATGATTCCCGGGCAGTTCGGGCCGATGAGCTGAACGCCCTTGTCCTGAGCGTAGGTGAAGAACTCCGAGGAATCCTTGACCGGAATGCCCTCGGTGATGATGACGACGAGCCGCATTCCGGCGTCGACAGCCTCGATCACGGCAGCCTTGGCGAAAGCCGGCGGAACGAAGATCACGGACACCTCGGCGCCCGTCTCATCCTTCGCCTCCTGAACCGTGCCGAAGACTGGGACGGACACGGACTGAGCCTCGCGCTCCTCCTTGCCGTAGCCAATCGGCTCCACGTCAAAGTCCACCGTCTGGCCAGCCTTGCGCGGGTTCGTACCACCCACGATCTGGGTGCCCGCGCCAAGCATGCGCTTGGTGTGCTTCTGACCCTCAGAACCGGTGATTCCCTGGACGATAACCTTGTCGTCCTTCGTTAGAAAAATAGCCATTGAATACCCCTACTTTGCTGCCAGCTCGGCTGCCTTCGCGGCAGCGCCATCCATCGTGTCGACCAGGATCACCAGCGGGTGGTTTGCCTCGGCGAGAATCGCGCGGCCTTCCTCGACGCGGTTTCCATCTAGGCGCACCACGATCGGCTTATCTGCCGTGTCGCCGAGGATATCGAGTGCCGCAACGATGCCGCGAGCAACCTCGTCACATGCCGTGATTCCGCCGAAGACGTTGACGAACGCGGACTTGACGTCCGGATCGTTGAGGACGACGTCGAGGCCGTTCGACATGACCGTGGCCGATGCGCCACCGCCGATGTCAAGGAAGTTTGCCGGGCCCGCGCCGTACTGCTCGCCCGCATAGGCAACGACGTCAAGGGTCGACATGACGAGTCCAGCACCGTTACCGATGATTCCGACCGAGCCACCCTCAAGCTTGACGTAGTTGAGATCAAGCGCCTTGGCCTTCGCCTCGAGCGGGTTCTCCGTCTGCTTATCAACGAGCGCTTCGTGATCCTCGTGGCGGAATGCCGCGTTGTCGTCAAGCGTCACCTTGCCATCAAGCGCGATGATCTTGCCCTCGGCGCTCTTGACGAGCGGGTTGACCTCCACCAGCGTGGCGTCTTCCTTCGTGTAGACGTCCCACAACTTGATGATGACGTCGATGACCTGATCCTTGAGATCCTCATCGAAGCCGGCGGCGTCCACGATTTCCTTCGCCTTCGCCTCGTCGATCCCGACGTTCGGATCGACTCCGATGCGCGCGAGTGCCTCGGGGCGCTCCACTGCGAGCTGCTCAATCTCCACACCACCCTCGACCGAGCACATGGCAAGATAGCGGCGCTCGGAACGGTCGAGCAGGATCGAGAAGTAATACTCCTCCGCGATCTCCGCACCGTCCGCAATGAGAACGCGGTGCACGGTGTGGCCCTTGATATCCATTCCGAGGATCTGGTTGGCCTTTTCACGTGCTTCTTCTGCGGTGCGCGCTAACTTGACGCCTCCCGCCTTGCCACGCCCACCGGTCTTGACCTGGGCCTTGACGACCACGAGGTCGCCTTCCTTCAGCAGCTCCGTCGCTGCGTCAAATGCTTCTTCTGGAGTCGATGCGACCTTGCCAGCAAGCACGGGCACTCCGTGCTTGGCAAAGAGATCGCGCGCTTGGTACTCGTAGAGATCCACGAAGTGTCCTTTCGCTTGGCGAATGTCCGCGATTGTCTCGGCGTCGAGACATCTCTTCGAGCATACCCAAGATCGCGCGCGAAAACACCGATTTTAATTGATCTTCTTACCCTGACTGAAAGCTGACGAGACCTTGGCGGGAACTAGCCCGACGGCGTCGTTTCCGTCCCCGAAACCTCGCCGTTCACCCCGGAAAGCTCCGCCGAAAAGTCAGCGATCGAATCGGACATGAGGTTTCCGTAAAAATTCGCGCCCTCGAGCGACGTGTGGGTTTGGTCAACTTGGAGTAATTCCGGATTCTCCGACGCCGCCGCGTGCCAATCCACGAGCGTCACGTTGGGATACTCGTCGGCAACTTTCGCGAGGATCGCGTTCGAATCGTCGATGAAGGTGGAGGGCGAATACAGATTGACGAGCAGGATCATCCGCTCCGGGCCAAGGGTCTGAATGACGCGGTAGACGACGCTTTCGTCGGGGATCCCGGCGTTCGTTCCGAAGTGGATGATGACGGCGCGGCCGATCGAGTCGTTGGCTAGGCCGGATTCGACGACGGCGAGCGCGTCCGACCACTTGAGGTTCGACTCCGCGTGGAAGTTCATCCCCGGCATCGCGGCTTCCAGCCCCGTCTTCGAGGCCACGACCATCGAGTCGCCGATCGCCGTCACCTCGGGCCACGTGGGCATGGAGGTATCGAGGTTCGCCGAGTGTTCCTCAGGTGGGGGCAGGATGTCGACGTCGAGTGCGGATTCCTCTTCGACGCTCTCGATCGCCGTGTGAGCTTCCTGTTCCTCGATCATGATCTGGGTCTGGCTCTTTGCGGGAGCCACGATGAGGCCGACCGCGGTGGCGACGACGAGTCCGCCCACCACGAGCGCGCCGAGCTTGCCGAGAACCGTCTGCGTAACGGCGTCGCGCATCTGCCACACCGACTCGCGGATGCCCTTCTTCCGGATCGGAGTCTCCACGAAGCGGTAGGACAGTTCGCAAATGACGCCGGTGACAAGGAGCGCGACCGCGGAGCGCGCGAGGTACTCCCCTGAGCCAAGTGCCGCCGGCCAGAGCACCGAGACGATGACGAGCGCCGGCCAATGCCACAGGTACAGGCCATACGATCGTGTTCCGATCCAGCGCACGACCTTTCCTTCGCCGATCACGGCGAAGACGGAGTCAGGGGCGAGCATCGCGGCGATGATGACGGCAGTGACGGCCGAGGCGAGGAACATCCCGCCGAGGTACCCCCACGGGCCCGTATCGGGCATGATGCCCATGAACACGAGCAGGATCGCGAGCGCCGCCCAGCCGTACCACGAGCTGTATCGGCGCCAGTGGTGGCGGCCGAGCACTGTGGCGCGGGGATCCGACCAGATGAACGCGAGGCCCACGCCGATGGAAATGCCGAACGAGTGGGTGTGCGTGCCGTAGTAGAGGTTGGTGAGGTTGTTGCCGTTGTAGAGCACCATCATGAGGCCGGCGGAGCCGAGCGCCAGCGCGGCGGCGAGCGCGAGGCGCGACTTCCACGTCAGCAGCAGGGCGAGCACAACGATCATGATGAGGGGCCAGAGCAGATAGAACTGTTCTTCAATCGCCAGCGACCACAGGTTCTTAAAGAGGTTCGGCGTGGTTTGGTCGAAGTACGACGAGCCGTGCGCGATTTCGAGCCAGTTCGTCGAGAACGTCAGCGCGCCCAGGACCTGCCGCGGTGAGCCAACGAGGAGATCGCGGTGCACAGCGAGCGCCGCCGGGATAACGACGACGATGAGCAGGACCAGCGCGGGTATCAGCCTGCGAATGCGACGCTGCCAAAACCCTTTCAGGTCAATGAAGTTGTACGTGCGATCCTCGCGCAAAAGCAGCGTGGTGATGAGGAAGCCGGAGATGACGAAGAAGACGTCGACGCCGAGGAATCCGCCGCGCACCCCCGCCGGGAAGACGTGATACAAGATGACGGCGATGACGGCGAGCGCGCGCAGGCCATCGAGGCCCTTGATGTATCCGCCGTGATCGGCCATCGTCGAGCGCAGAGCTTTGACGGTGCGCTTCGGGCCGGGCCTCCTGCGGCCGACCGGATCACGAGGCTCACGCCCCTGATGCGACTGGCCGGGCTCGCGCTGGACGCGCCTCGGCGGAGGGTCTCCTCCACCTGGCCGCCGCGGGGTGCGCAATCCGTACTCGCTCATGCCTTATCCAATGGTGCGAACCTCAGCATGAGGCGCTTGGTCGGCCCGGAATTGAACTTCACCTTCGCGATGGTGGACTTGCCCTTGCCTTCGAAGGAAAGCACCTTGCCCACACCGAACGACTTGTGGCGCACCGTGTCCCCCACGGCCAAGCCACCCGTCTCCGGGACGGCCGCCGCGGGCGTGGAGTCCGCCGCGGACTCGCCAAACTTGCCAGGCTTGAACGCCGGGGATCCGGCGGCGGCGCTCGACCTGCCGAGTTTGCGACCCGTGCCGGTGCCGAAAGCCGGAGCGAAATCGTCGTCGTCATTCCACGTCTTGTTATACCGCGAACGCCCCCAGCCGCTGGATCCGCGCAGGGTCTGCATCGACGATTCGTCGCGGCGCCAGTCGATCGTCTCGTCGGGAATCTCCTCGAGGAAACGCGAGGCGGGCAGCTCCTGCGGGGCGCCCCACTGCGAGCGTGAGCCGGCGCGCGTGATGTACAGACGCTGGCGAGCGCGCGTGAATGCCACGTAGGCCAGGCGGCGCTCCTCCTCGAGCTCGTCGGGTGAGTTCATGGCGCGGATGTGCGGGAACGTGCCATCTTCCATACCCGTCACGAACACGGCGGGGAATTCGAGGCCCTTGGCGGTGTGAACGGTCATGAGGACCACCTCGCCCTCGCCGCCGTCGGCGTCTGGAATCTGGTCGGCGTCGGCGACGAGCGAGACCTGATCGAGGAAGTCCTCGAGCGTGCCCCCGTCGTTGACGACGCTGAAGTCCGAGGCCACCGAATGCAGCTCGGCAAGATTTTCGACCCGGACCTCGTCCTGCGGGTCGTTCGACTTTTGCAAGGTGGCCAGATAGGTGGAGCGGTCCATGACCTCGTCCAAGATGTCGGCAGGATCGCCGCCCGCCTCCGCCTTGGCGCGAATGTCCTCGAGCATCTCCACGAACTGGGTCATCGAGTTTGCGGCGCGAGCCTGCAAGCCATCCACGGGCGAGCGGCCGGCCTCGACCGCGGCGTCCGGGTGCGCGACGTCGGTCAGCGCCGCACCGAAGGAGATCCCCCAGCGTGCGGCGTGCATCGCGACCGTGTCCTCGGCCTTCGCCCCCAGGCCGCGGCGCGGCTCGTTGAGGATGCGGCGGATCGACACGGTGTCATCCGGATTCGCAATCGCCTGCAGGTAGGCAATCGCATCCTTGATTTCCTTGCGCTCGTAGAACTTCGTGCCGCCGACCACCTTGTAGGGAATGCCCGAGCGCACGAACATTTCCTCCAGCGCTCGCGACTGCGCGTTGGTTCGGTAGAACACCGCGATGTCGCCGTACTTCATGCCCTGATCGCGCAGGGTATCGATCTCTTCGACGACGAACGACGCCTCGTCGGACTCCGCATCCGCCACGTACCCGACGATCTTTTCGCCCGATCCCGAATCCGTCCACAGCCTCTTCGGGCGGCGGCCGGCGTTGTTTGAGATGACGGCGTTAGCGGCCGAGAGAATGTTTTGCGTGGAGCGGTAGTTCTGCTCAAGCAAGATCGATGTGGCGTTCGGGAAGTCCTGCTCAAAATCCTGAATGTTGCGGATCGTTGCGCCACGGAAGGCGTAAATGGACTGATCGGCGTCGCCGACCACCGTGAGCTCGCCGTGCGGCTCGTCGCTCGCGTCCCCCACCAACTCGCGGATGAGCTCGTACTGGGCGACGTTCGTGTCCTGATACTCGTCCACCAGCACGTGGCGGAAACGACGCCGGTAATGCTCGGCAATCTGCGGATTGTTGCGCAGCAGCTGGACGGTGAGCATGATGAGGTCGTCAAAATCCACGGCATTCGCGGCGCGCAGGCGGCGCTGGTATCCCAGATATGCTTCGGCGACGACGGCGTCGTCCCGATCGAGCTCGCCGCGCCCGAATTCCTCCGCGCCGATCATTTCGTTCTTCAGGTCGGAGACGCGGCGCAGGAGTTTCTTCGGCGGGTGCTGCTTGGTGTCGATGTTCTCCTCGCGAGCCACCATCGTCATGAGCCTGGTCGAATCGGCCGCGTCGTAGATCGTGAACGTGGATCGCATGCCGAGCGCCTTGTGTTCGGAACGCAAAATGCGCAGGCAGGCCGAGTGGAACGTGGAGATCCACATGCGGCGCGCGGTGGGGCCGATCATGTGCTCGAGGCGCTCGCGCATCTCCTTGGCAGCCTTGTTGGTGAACGTGATTGCGAGGACTTCCGACGGGCGCACGCGGCCCGTGGCGATCATGTAGGAGATACGCGTTGTCAGGACGCGGGTTTTGCCTGATCCTGCACCGGCGACGACGAGCAGGTGGCCTCCCTCGTGGGTGACCGCCTCGCGCTGTTGCGGGTTCAGGCCCACCAAAAGATCGCTGCCGCTCGGCCGCTCGTCGTGTGCCGGGGCGCTGTCCCACCTCGCATCCGGAACGACCCGATCGGCGGCGCGGACCTGAGCCGTGCCGTTGCCCGCGCCGTGAGTTTGGCCTGCTGTGCCGCCAGTCTGAGCTGTACCACCAGTCTGAGCTGTACCGCCAGTCTGATCTGGGCCGCGGTCTTCCCTCGTCTCACTCAGGGGGTCGACGCGTGGCCCGCCGCGGAAGATGCGGGGGTTGTTGCTTTGCTGCGCGGCGGAAATCTTGGCGCGCAGACGATCGGCTGGGGACAAATTCTGTTCAGGCATAGCCCTTTCAGCCTAAATCAGGCCTCCGATAAATACCGTCAGGCACCCCGTGAGATGTGGACAACCCCGGATGCTCACACCCGGCGCGCTGTCACGATGCTCGTCCCCCAGCTCCGGAGTGCGCTACTTCCGCCAGAAGGTCGAGACGCCTTTCTTGTCCTCGATATTGAAACGGATGATGTCTTCGAGCAGGTCGAACGGTACGGGATCCGCCCACGGCAGCCGGAACATCATCGTGCCGTGGCTGATGCCGCGCTCGTCCAACTCGTCAGCGAATCTCTCCATGCCCGCGAACTCGGGCGCCACCGCCATATGCTTCTTGGCGTAGCTAAATCCCACGATGAACGTCCCGTGGTCGGTGGCCATCGGCTGATTCCACGCGATCCGCCACCCCAGCTGCGGGAACGTCGCCTCGATCCACTCGAGCACCTCGAGAGCTCGCGCGCGATTTTCCTCAACCGGAATCTTGGACAGTAGCGGCTCGAAGAACTCGCCGAGGGGTTCGTCGTCGCGAATGATGGTTGCCATGAGCGACCTTTCTGCTGGCTGAGACTAGAGTCTAGTTTAGGATTGCTACAGCATAGCGAGGGAAGGACGTCATGACACTGACTCCAGAACAAAGGGCCGCCCTTGAGGCCGATCGGACGAAGCAAAACACTCTCCGGGTGGCGCGGACGCTCCTGACGAAAGAGGAGTTCGCTCGTCTTCACAAGTCCCACCGCGAGGTGACCCTTACGCAAATGGCGGGGCCGATGATCGGAGCGATCGTCGTCGTGGTAGCCATGCTCGTGGCAGGCGAGCATACGGACACGGTTCTCGTCTACGGAGGCGGCGCGCTCCTGATTGGCTCGCTACTGTGGATGCTTGCCATCCCGCGCGTGACCGGGCAGCTCTGGCGCGACTATCAATCGTGGTATCGCTCAGGCGCCGGAGCCGAGGAGCTTTACGCGCTATTTGGCCGCTGATCGTCAGCTCTGAGTGTCAGCTCTGACAGTCAGGCCTTACCGTCGGCCGCGCCGTCGGCATCACCCTCGGCATCCCCGTCAGTATCCCCGTCAGCCTTGACCCAGCGCGCAGGGCCCTTAATCAGCGGGAGTCCCACAAGGGTGGCCACGGCGCCCGCAAAGAAGACGGGCTTCGACAGCCCCTCACTCGCGCCCGAAAAGACGGCGGCCGTGACGTCCACGAACTCCTGATACGTGGCATGCACGCCACCGGAGACGTCGTACTTCAAAACGAAAAACGCCAAGGTGCCCAAGGCGAGCGTGACGAGCGCGGACAGCACCGCCCACCAGCGGAAACGGACGGATCTGAGCGCCGCAAGAGTCACGAAGAGCGTGGTGACGACGCCGATCGTGAGCGCCACCGATAGCAGCGGGTGGTTGCCCTCCCACATGAACACGCGCATGCCAACCGTTCTGCTTGGCAGATCTTGGGTCAACCCGCGAACCACCGGAATCTCAAGCCCCACGATCATGGCGATCACGCCGCCAAGGCTCACGAGGGCGGCGAGGAGCGTGCGTGCACTCACCGCGTTTCTCATATGCTCACCTTTCTTACCGCCATCTCAGGGGCCGGCAGCCGGCTACTCCCACTCAATGGTGCCCGGCGGCTTGCTCGTGACGTCGAGGACCACGCGGTTGATGTCCTTGACCTCATTGGTGATGCGGTTCGAGATCTTGGCGAGCAGCTCGTACGGGATTCGCGACCACTCGGCGCTCATCGCGTCTTCCGAGCTCACCGGGCGCAGCACGATCGGGTGGCCATACGTGCGGCCATCCCCTTGCACGCCCACCGATCGCACGTCAGCGAGCAGCACCACCGGACACTGCCAGATCTCGCGATCCAACCCGGCGGCGGTCAGCTCTTCGCGCACGATGGCGTCGGCCTCGCGAAGCACGTCGAGGCGCTCGCGGCTGACGGCGCCGATTACGCGAATGCCAAGGCCCGGGCCCGGGAACGGCTGACGCCACACGAGCTTCTCGTCGAGGCCCAGCTCCTGGCCGATCGCACGCACCTCGTCCTTGAACAGATCGCGCAACGGCTCCACGAGCTCGAAGTCCAGATCCTCGGGCAGCCCTCCCACGTTGTGGTGCGACTTAATGTTCGCCGTGCCATCGCCGCCGCCCGACTCCACGACGTCGGGATACAGCGTGCCCTGCACGAGGAACTTGATCTCCTTGCCCTCCGAGCCGGCCTCCTCGAGCAAACGGCGCTGCGCCGCCTCGAAGGAGCGGATGAACTCACGGCCGATGATCTTGCGCTTCGTTTCCGGGTCGGTCACGCCATCGAGCGCGCTGAGGAAACGCTCCGATTCGTCCACTGCCACAATCCGCATGCCGCGAGCGCCCGCGTAATCGCGAACCACCTGCTCGGCTTCGCCCTTGCGCAGCAATCCGTGATCTACGAACACGGCCGTGAGCTGATCGCCGATTGCCTGATGCACGAGCGCCGCAGCCACGGACGAGTCCACGCCGCCAGACAGGGCCACGATCGCGTGCTTATCCCCCACCTGCTCGCGGATCTTCGCGATCTGATCCTCGATCACCGATGCGGACGACCAGTTCGGCTCCAGCCCCGCGCCCTCGCGCAAGAACGCCTCAATCTGCTCCTGCCCGAGCTCGGAATGCTGCGCCTCGGGGTGCCACTGAACGCCAAACAGCTTGGCCTCCACGTTTTCGATCGCGGCCACCTCGGCTCCGGCGCTCTTGGCCGTCACAGTGAAGCCCTCGGGTGCCTTCGTCACCGAGTCCCCGTGACTCATCCAGACGTTCACGTCCGCGCCGGCGGGGCCGGTCAGAACGCCGTCGGCGATCGTCGTCGCCCGCGTTTGGCCGTATTCCTGGTTGCCGGTCTGCTCCACGGTGCCACCGAGCGCGTGGGTCATCTGCTGGAACCCGTAGCAAATGCCAAGCACCGGCACGCCCGCCTCGAGCAGCGCGCGATCCAGCTGGGGCGCGCCGTCCGCATACACCGACGACGGTCCGCCCGAGAGCACGATCGCCTGCGGGTCCTTCGCCAAAATCTTGTCCACAGACCACGAATGCGGCACGAGCTCCGAGAAATACCCGGCGTCACGCACGCGGCGCGCAATGAGTTGCGCGTTCTGGGCACCATTATCAATCACAAGTACGGGGCGTAATTCACTCACGGCCCTAGCCTACCGCGCACCCCGCCGCTGACGAAGCGGCGTATCAACTTCGAGACCGGCCCGCGTCAGAACGTCAGGTTCGGCGCCAGCGCCAGCGTTCGCCGCGTTTTAACGACGACGTCGGTGCCGTCCACCGGGTCGGAAAACTCCAGTTGCGCGGCCAGCAGTTGCGTCGGCAGATCGCGCGCCGCCGTGTCGGCCAGGCTGAGCACATCGGGATAGAGCGGATCGCCCGCGATGGGCGCGCCGATGTGGTTCATGGTTGCCCGCAGCTGGTGCAGCCGCCCCGAAATCGGGTGAAGCTCATAGAGCGCCAGACCATCGGCCAGCTCCTCAACGAGCCGGACGTGCGTGCGCGAGTTCGGCTCGCCCTCCGTGATGCTGACGCAGATCGCACCGGGCTTGCGTTCAATCCGCACGTCAATGCTCGTCCAGCCCGGGCCGTACTCATCGTGCACGATCCGCGCCCGCTCGACCCGCGCCTGCTCGGCACCCGCATAGCCGGGGCCGCCGGAGCTCAGCGTGCCAAGATCGATCGCCGGCGCCACGGCGAAGTAAACCTTGTTCACCTCACGACGCGCGAACATGTCCTGATAGGGCCCGCGCCACGCCGGATCCCCCGTCAGTAAGACGAGCCCGGCCGTCTCCGCATCGAGGCGATGGGCCGCCACCACGTCGTCGTTCGCGAACTGCCGGCGTGCCGCCACAGTCACCGTCTTCGCCACGTACATTCCCCGCGGAATCGTTGCGATCCGATGCGGCTTATCAACGACGACGAACCGCTCGGCCCGGTGCACCACGTCCAGTTCGATCGGTTCGGCAGGCTCATCGGGCACCGGCCGGAATATCCACACCCGCTCACCTGCCCGATATGGGTGATCGGCCCGCGCGGGAACGGAAAAGTCGAGGAAGATGTCGCCGTCGTCGAAAAGCGCGAGGCCGGCGTCGCCGAATCGAACCGCGGACCACTGGCCGAGGGTCTGGAAGTCGGCGTCGGGCAAGATGACCGGCGAGGCGTTGATCCCCGCGCGGAAGGCCGGGCGAAGTTCGCGCTGGCGCTGCGAACGGCGCTGGCTGCGCGGACGGCGTCGTCTCACTGAACCTCCTACCTGCTAGCGGCATGCTCACCCGCGAGTCGCGGGCTAACCTGCTCGTGGCAACTCACCTGCGAGTCACCGGCTGACACGCTCGTGGCAACTCACCTACGAATCACCGGCTAACCTGCTAGTCAATGGTGCGATGCTTTTGTCGGATTGCCAACTTGAACACCTTAATTCGCGAAAACGTGGGACGATAGTACGTGTTTGTGTGCTCGGCTCGCTGCCGAGGCACCTGGCTAGGATTAACTGAGAGGATGACATGACGAAGAGCGTCTATTTCACAGCTGCAGAGGGTAATTCTGGAACGCGCGCCGTGGCGCGAGTGGTGATCGACCAGCTCAAGAAGGACTATCCGAATCTCGGCGTCTTCCGTGCGTTTACGAACGGGCCGATCAACTCCGACGACGAGTTCAAGGATCTCCTTGCCCAGGTCGGCCGCGAAGATGACCTCGACATCGCGTGGGGCACCACCCGTCAGGCGTACTTCACCGACGAGGATGCGGCGATGACGGACCTCGTCAAGCGCTACACCGATTACGCCCACAACTTTGACGCCGTGCTGATCCTCGGCCTCCTCGACGGCGATCCGGTCAACCCCGGAGTCCTTGCCCGCACCGGGCGCGCTGCCGCCAACCTTGGCACGTCGGTCTTCCTCGTCATGTCGGGCGCGCTGCGCTCGCCCAAGCAGGTTCTGGACACGTTCCACCTCGTGGCCCTCGAGATTCAGGGTGAGAACGCGCCGATTTCGGCCGTTGCGATCACCAGCGCCGATCGCGAGCTTGCCGACGAAACGGGTGCAAATTACGAGGAGACGCCGATCGTCTACTTCTACGACGGCGAGCAGATCGAGCTGGAAGAGCGCGATCTGGAGATCATTAAGGGCGCCATGGAGCACGGCTCGGACGTGATCACGCCGATGAGCTTCCAGTCCTCGCTGATCTCGCGGGCGCGCTCTGATCGCAAGCGGATCGTGCTGCCGGAGGCCACGGACGAGCGCATTTTGCGCGCCGCCGACGAGCTGATCTCGCGCGAAGTTGCCGACATCATTCTGGTGGGCGACGAGGCTGATATTCTCGGCCGCGCAGAGGCACTCGGGCTGGATCTGAGCAAGGCCGAGATCGTCTCGGCTGAGGATCCGGAGCGCATCGAAAAGTACGCCACCGAATTCGCGCGCCTTCGCGAGAAGAAGGGCGTCACCTACGACCAGGCTGTGGAGACGCTCAAAAACCTGTCCTACTTCGCCACCATGATGGTTCATATGGACGACGCCGATGGCATGGTTTCCGGCGCCGTGAACACGACGGCGAACACGATCGTCCCCTCCTTCCAGATCATTAAGACGAAGCCGGGTGCCAAGCTCGTCTCCTCGTGCTTCCTCATGCTCATGGAGGATCGCGTCTACGTGTACGGCGATTGCGCCGTGACCACGAACCCGACTCCGGAGCAGCTGGCTGGCATCGCCGTGTCATCGGCGGAGACTGCCGTTCAGTTCGGCGTGGATCCGCGCGTTGCGATGTTGTCCTATTCCACCGGCACCTCCGGTGCTGGGCCGGACGTGGACGCCGTCGTCAAAGCCACTGCAATCGTTAAGGACATGGCACCCGATCTGCTCATCGAGGGGCCGATCCAGTACGACGCCGCGGTCGAGCCCAAGGTGGCGGCCACCAAGCTTCCCGATTCCGAGGTTGCCGGCCGCGCCACCGTGTTCATCTTCCCCGAGCTCAACTCGGGCAACATCGGCTACAAAGCCGTGCAGCGGTCGGCCGGCGCGGTCGCCGTCGGCCCAGTCCTACAGGGCCTGAACAAGCCAGTCAACGACCTCTCGCGCGGAGCGCTCGTTGAGGACATCGTTAACACCGTCGCCATCACCGCCATTCAGGCGCAGGGCTAGCGGGCCGAGCCGGCGGGAAAGTGCGCTGGCTCGATAAGCAAGGGACCGTCGTCGTCGGAACGGCGGGCGAGAACGACGCGCCGCGCGGCGCATCACAGAATAGGAGAAACCCCAGTGACAGTACTGGTTATTAATTCCGGATCGTCATCGATTAAGTACCAGCTCGTGGATCCGGACAGCGGTGAGTCGCTGGCCTCGGGCCTCGTGGAGCGGATCGGCGAGGTGACGAGTCACCTCGAGCACGAGCACGACGGCGAGACCACCGAGCTCAATCAGCCAATCGCCGACCATGGCGAGGGCCTGCGCCTCGTGATCGAGATGTTTAACAGCAAGGGTCCGAAGCTGGAGGATGCCGGTATTAAGGCCATTGGTCACCGCGTCGTTCAGGGTGGCAAGTACTTCGACAAGGCCGCGCTGATCGACGATCGGGTGCAGGCGCTCATCGAGGAGCTCGCGCCGCTCGCGCCGCTTCACAACCCGGCTCACCTGAAGGGCATCGAGGTTGCGCGCGAACTGTTCGACGTGCCAAACGTTGCCGTGTTCGACACCGCGTTCTTCCAGACGCTTCCGAACGAGTCCGCGACGTACGCGCTCGATCGTGAAGTTGCCGAGAAGTACCAGATCCGCCGCTATGGCGCGCACGGCACTTCGCACATGTTCGTTTCGCAGAAGGTCTCCGAGATGGAAGGCCGCGATGATCTTAAGCAGATCGTGCTGCACCTTGGTAATGGCGCGTCGGTCTCGGCGGTCAAGAACGGCGAGGCCGTTGATACGTCGATGGGTCTGACTCCGCTCGAGGGTCTCATGATGGGCACGCGCACCGGCGACATCGATCCGGCTGCTGTGTTCCACCTGGCTCGCGTGGGCGGGATGTCGATCGACGAGATTGACACGCTGTTCAACAAGAAGTCGGGCATGAAGGGGCTGGCTGGCGACAACGATATGCGCTCGGTCAACCAGCTTGCCGCCGAGGGCGACGAGAACGCGATCGAGGCTCTCGAAGTGTACGTTCACCGCCTGCTTCACTACATCGGCGCTTACGCTGCGGTGATGGGTGGCTTGGACGTCATCACGTTCACCGCGGGCATCGGCGAGAACGACGACATCACGCGCGCCGCCGTCATCAAGCGCCTCGAGCCGTTCGGCATCAAGCTCGATGAGGAGAAGAACAGCACGCGCTCGAAGGAGCCGCGCATCATCTCCACCGAGGATTCAACCGTCAAGGTCATGATCGTGCCGACCAACGAGGAGCTCTCCATCGCCCAGCAGGCCATGGAGCTGATCTAGGCATTTGCTGGCCGGAGGGGGCGGGCAGGAGGATTCCTCCCCCGCCCCTTTGGTATGTCAGGTCTCGGTAGCGGCACATCTGCCCTGCTCACGACCTGCCTCCCCTGTTTGCGCGCCCTCACCGCCTGCCTCTCCTTGCACCACCCTCACCGCCACATCGCCCCCACCGCCACATTCACCCTGCTCACTGGCACATCGCCCCTGCCACCTCTCACCCACCGTCACATCCACCCTGCTCACTGGCACATCGCCCCTGCCACCTCTCACCCACTGCCACATCCGCCCTGCTCACTGCCAGATCCGCTCTGCTCACCGGTTTTGTCCACTCACTGTCACGTCACCCCTGCCACCTCTCACCCACTGCCACGCTCTCTTCGCTCTCTCCGCCCGAATTAACGTCCTCCATGACGCACCTTTGCACCAATGGAGGTCGGAAAATCAAAACACCGACCTAAAATCACCAATCACCGACCTCCATTTGTCTGACGGACCTCCAACGGTGGAACCGTCCTCCATGGAGAACGCTTATTGGCCCAGCCGTGAGCAACACCATCCAGCTAAAAGCAACACCGCCCACCCAGACCCATGCCACACTCTCGCCTGACCCGATTACCGTCCAACGAGCCCTATTCATCTCCCGACGGGAGCAATTCGCCGCTAGAGGGACCCGATTTACCTCATATCTTCCGAGTCACCACTTCCTCAACGCGGACCAACCGCTCAGCTGTTCCGAATTCAGGCCCGCCGGTGTGCAACATCCCCAGAGAACCATGATCGGGCCTGATTTAAGGTCCTCCATGACGCACCTTTGCACCAATGGAGGTCGGTAATTCAAAACACCGACCAAAAAACACCAATCACCGACCTCCATTTGTCTGACAGACCTCCAACGGTGGAAGCGTCCTCCATGGAGGACGCTTATTGGCCCAGCTGGGAGCAACACCATCCAGCTAAAAGCAGCACCGCCCAACCAGATCAAAATGACCGCTCGTCCCAGCGCCTTTGCCCCGCCTAGCCACCACTAATCCGCCCCGCCGAGGCGCCTGCCCCGCAGGGCCGCCACTCATCCGATCCAGCTCAGGCCACCCAGACCCGCCCCGCCGACGCGCCAACCGTGATTCCCGGGCTCACCGCTTCCCGCGCTGAGTCCGCCGTTTGGCCGGCGTCGGGAAAACCTTGAATCGCCGGCACCACTCGCCGAATTGGATGTCGTTCTGGACGTCGTTCCAGGTCATGTGGAGCACCCTGAATCCGAGGGCCTCCAACTCGGCATCTCGTTCCCGCTCATCGTGGAATGCTTCGACGATTCCGGCTCGATGCAACGAGTACTTCCCCTTGCCATCCGCCTCATAGATGGTGCGCGACGCGGCATCAAACCCATCTGGCCTGCGCTCGGACCGGCCATACCGAATTCGCACCTGCGACTCGGGAACTTCGAAACCGCCCGCGTGGAATCGCCAGCGCATCAACGATTCATTGGGCGATTCCACTCGCCCATCCGCAACCCGAGCCATCGCCCAGAAATTCCGGATACCCCGGCGCGGCCCCTGTGCACGAGCCAAAGATTCGAGCCTGTCCATGTCGGTCAGATTGTTGTGCAGCGCGAAATCGGCAATCACCAACCCGGCCTCGGGCCCGGCGCCGCAACAAACATCAACGATCGTCTGCTCAATGCTCGTCACCAGCACACCACCGAGATCCACCACCTCCGGCTCAACGCGCGCACGCCGAGTGACCTGATTTGCCGACCGACTGTGATGATTTCGCGTCAGCTCCACCCGCTGTACAAGTTTGGGCAATTGCTCCAGCCGCGGGAAATCCCAGACCGCAACCGCCGACAGATCCGCAATCGCCGTATGCGACTCCCACTGATTGAGGTAGAGGATCCGATGAATATGCTTGGCCTCCTCAACGACCCACCACTCCAAACTCTCGCGCTCCGACGGACGCGCCAAAAGCGCCGCGTACCCTCGCGCGACCTTCTCGAATCCGCGGGAATGAGCATGATCCCAAAAGCCGTGCGACGACATCGGCATCACCTGATTCGCAATCACCTGGCCATTTTTCCGCATGGCCTGCAAGCGCTCCTTCGCGATCGCTTCGAAGTGCGTGCGTTGGGCGGCGTCGAACGCGGGAGGTGCGCTGCGCATGATCGTGACGGGCGGAGCCTGCGCCTTCGCACGCACCGCCGCATTCCCATTGGCAAGTTGAGGCATGCCTCCATTCGACCAGATCCCGCGCCGCCGATCAGAAATCTCGACAATTGTGGAAAAGTCCGAAACCGACCCGCGCATGTGGAGAACATTTCGCTACCGCGCGACGCCGTGCGCCCGGCTACCGTGAAAGAACAGTCACGACGACGGCGCGCACGTATCGTCGGCGGGCACGCTTACGACGACGGTCGCCCGGGATTCGCGGTGAACCCGCTAGTCGCGGGGTACGCCCACGCGGATGCGGGGCATGCCCAGACCAACGCGCACGGGCTCCGAGTTCTCGGACCCGAACCCGCCGACGCCATCAGTAGCACGAGCACCACCGTGCCCGCCGCCACAGCCGCAGCCACCACCCGAGGTCAACTCAGACGGATCCCATTCGCTCGGATCGCTCACGGTGAGGTCGGCGTCGCCGGACATGTCCAGCCGCTCCTGCCCTGCCTCGTGGTTGATGAAGGCAGTCGAGATCATGAGCTTGATGCGGTTGAGCTGGTTGACCTCGGACGCGCCCGGGTCGTAGTCGATCGCCACGACGTTGGCCTCGGGATACTTCTGGCGAAGCGCCCGGAACATGCCCTTACCCACAACATGATTGGGCAAACACGCGAACGGCTGAGCACAGATGATGTTCGGCGTGCCGTTCTCGATCATGTCCATCATGTCGGCGGTCAAGTACCAGCCCTCACCAGCCTGATTACCCAGCTGGGCAATCTCCTGCACCTTCTCGGCGAGCTCGTGGATCGTCGGCCCGGCGTCGAACCTGCGCGAGCGCGCAAGCGCTTTGCGATAGGGCTTCTCGTACTGTTGCAACACCCACAGCGCGAGATTCTGCAAGCGTCTGGTCCAGTTCGTCACCGAGCCGAGAGTATCGTGTTTCCAATCGGCCGTCACCAGCGAATTGTGGAAGAACTGAGCGAGGCTCGGCAGTTCGGCTTCACATCCCTCACGTTCAATCACGCCAACCGCATCGTTGTTCGCATCGGGGTGGTATTGAACGAGAATCTCGCCCACCATACCCACGCGCGGCTTGCGTGGAATATCCTGAAGCGGCACCGTGTCGAATTCGTGCGTGATTTCCTTAATCAGCGCGTGGAATCCGATCTTGCGGCCAAGGGTTGGCGAATAGCCCTTGAATTCAAAGAATTCGCGAACGATTCGGTCCCACTTCTCGTACAGCTCCACGACGTTGCCATCGATCTGATACGGGCGCGTGCGAAGCACAACCTTTTGCAGGAGATCGCCAAGCGTGACCGACTGGATCGCACGGTGCAACATCGGAACCGTGAACTCGAATCCGGGATTGTCCTCGAGTCCCTGCGCCGACACGGCGATCACCGGCACCTGCGGGTAGCCCGCATCGCGCAGGCCCTTTCGCAATAGTCCCGCATAGTTCGTTGCACGGCACATGCCACCCGTCTGTGTGATGGCAACGGCCGTCTTGTCAGGATCGGCACGGCCCGCAATAAATTCATCAAGCAACTGTCCGATCACAACAATTGCTGGATAGCACGAGTCGTTGTTGACGTACTTTAGGCCGGTCTCAATATTCTCCTTGCTTGTCTTTTCAAGGAGCTTCACGTTGTATCCGCCCCTACGGAGTACCGGCATGAGCAGCCGGAAGTGAATGGGCGCCATCTGCGGCACGAGGATCGTGTAGCCTTCCTCGCGCATCTCCTTCGTAAACGGCACGTTATTGTACACATGCCCGGCCGTGGACTCGATCTCGCCGGCCTGACCGGGCGCGGGCGCGTTCGTGCGCCTGCGCCCGTCGCTGCCCGCATCCAACGACGCCGGATAGGTCAAGATCTCTTCCGACTCCCGCCGCTCCGCCCGCTCATCCACAGCGGCCGCAAGCGAGCGCAACCGGATCCGCGCCGCGCCTAGATTTGAGATCTCATCAATCTTGAGCGACGTGTACACGTCCCCGCGGCCTTCCAAGATCTCCTGCACCTGATCAGCGGTAATCGCATCGAGACCGCAACCAAAGGAGACCAGCTGGACGAGCTGCAGATCGTCGTCGTCGCCGGCGCTCGCCGCAGCCTCATACAACCGCGAGTGGTAGGACCACTGGTCGCGGACGCGCAGCGGCCGCTCCAGGGTGTTGTTCACGACGGCGTCCTCAGTGAGCACCGCCGTGCCAAGGCCCACGATGAGCTCGGGGATGCCGTGGTTGATCTCGGGATCCAGGTGATACGGGCGGCCGGCAAGTACGACGCCCTTGATGCCGTGGTCGCGAATGTAGTCGATCGCCTCGCGGCCCTTGGCCTTGATCTCCTCGTGGACGGCGTCCATCTCTTCCCAGCCGGCCTCGCACGCCTCGCGCGCCTCGTCTTCCGTCACGCCCCACTGCGCGAACGTCTCGGCGAGGCGGCGTGGCAGGATGTCGCGGTTCTTCAGCGACAGGAAGGGCGAGATAAACGTGGCCTTCTCCTGCGCGAGCCGCTCCATGTTGTTGCGAATGACCTCGGGGTAGGTGGCCACGATTGGGCAGTTGAAGTTGTTGTCCTGGCCGCTCGTCGTGTCTTCGGAATAGGACACGCACGGGTAGAAGATCGTGGTGATGCCCTTATCCAGCAAGGATTCGATGTGCCCGTGGGCCAGCTTGGCCGGGTAGCACACGTTCTCCGACGGGATCGACTCCATGCCCTCCTCGAACAGCTCGTGGTTTGACCGGCCGGAAATCATCACGCGGAACTTCAGCTTCGTCAGGACCGTGAACCAGAACGGGTAGTCCTCGTACATGTTGAGAACTCGCGGGATGCCGATGTCGCCGCGGGTGGCGTCCTTCTCGCGCAGGCGGCGATAGCCGAAAATCCGCTTGTACTTCCACTCGTACATGTTCGGAATCGGCGACTTCGCGGGCACCCGCTCGAGCGAGGCGCCGCGCTCACACCGGTTGCCCGACACGTGGCGCTCCCCCGTCGAAAACTTCGAAATCGTCATGTTGCAGTGGTTTTGGCACAGGCGGCAGGTTTTGAGTTCGGTCTCGACCGTCAGCCCCTCGAGTTCATCAACCGAGAGCAACGACGACGGCCTGGCCTGATCCACCTCGCCCGGCTTGTAGTGGCGCTTGGCCGTCAGGGCCGCACCGAATGCGCCCATGAGCCCCGCGATGTTCGGGCGCACAACCTCGCGCCCAGTCTGCAGTTCGAATGCGCGCAGCACCGAGTCGTTGAGGAAGGTGCCGCCCTGGACCACCGGGAACTCGCCGAGTTCGTCCGCGTCCTTGAGCTTGATGACCTTGTAGAGCGCGTTGCGCACCACGGAGTAAGACAGGCCGGCGGAAATGTCGGCCACGTCCGCACCCTCCTTCTGCGCCTGCTTGACCGAGGAATTCATGAACACCGTGCAGCGCGTTCCGAGGTCGACCGGCGCCGTCGATTCTGTTGCGGCCTTCGCGAACGTGTAGATGTCCGTATTCATGCCGGCCGCGAAGGTCTGAAGGAAGGATCCGCACCCCGAGGAGCACGCCTCGTTGACAGAAATCGAATCAACCACGCCGTTCTTGATCTTCAGGTACTTCATGTCCTGACCGCCGATGTCGATGACGGACGTGACGCCCGGCTGCAGAAATTCTGCCGCCCGGAAGTGCGCCATCGTCTCGATTTCACCTTCGTCGACGCCGATCGCGGACTGGACGATTCCTTCGCCGTATCCCGTGGAACAGGAGCGCACGATGCGGGCCGACTCCGGCAGGTCGGCTTGGAGGCGCTTGACGATCTCGACGGCGGCCGCCACCGGATCGCCCTCGTTGGAGGCGTAGTGGGTGAACACGATGCGGTCATCGGAGTCGATGAGAACGGCCTTGATCGTCGTCGAGCCGGCGTCGATGCCGAGGAAGCAGTCGCCGCGCGCATCGGAGGTCTCGAGCTGTTCGACCACGTTTTTGGAGTGTCGTTCGTAGAAGGCGGCCCGTTCGTCGTCGTTGGAAAAAAGCGGGCGCATGCGGTTGGTGGCGGTTCCGACGGCGTCGGCCTCGCGCAAAACCGTGGCCATCCTATCCAGCTCCTTGACGTTGGAGGCGTCGGCGAGCATCGCCGCTCCGATGGCCACGTAGAGCTGGGCGCGGTCGGGGGTCACGTAGGACTCGACCTTGTCGAGGATGCGCTCGTAAGCGGCGCGCAGTTCGGGAAGGAAGTGGAGCGGGCCGCCGAGGAACATGACGTTGCCGCGGATCGGGCGGCCGTTGGCCAGGCCCGCCACGGTCTGCAGGGCGACCGACTGGAAGATCGACGCCGCGATGTCCTCGTGTGCCGCACCCTGGTTGAGCAGGGGCTGGACGTCAGTCTTCGCGAACACGCCGCAGCGTGAGGCGATCGGGTAGATGGTCTCGAAATCCTTGGCGAGTTCGTTGAGGCCGGCGGCGTCGGTGTTGAGTAGCGACGCCATCTGGTCGATGAACGCGCCCGTTCCACCCGCACACGTGCCGTTCATGCGCTGTTCGGGGGTGGGCTTGAGGTAGGTGAGCTTGGCGTCCTCGCCGCCGAGTTCGATGATGACGTCGGTGTCCGGATATGCCCGGCGGGTGGCTTCGGTTTCGGCGATGACCTCTTGCACGAAGGGGATGTCGAGCACCTCGGCGACTGCCATGCCGCCCGAGCCGGTCACGGCGGCGTTGACCCTAATCCCCGGGTATTCGTATGCGATGTCGTCGAGGAGTTTGGCCAGCTCAGCGCGCACGTCGGCGTGGTGGCGCCGGTAGTCCTCGAACACGATCTGATCGTCGTCGAGCAAGATTGCTTTGACGGTGGTCGAACCGACGTCGATACCCAATCGGAAAACGCTCATATATCAATACCTTCTACGCGTAGGGGAACCTACGATCCCGTACACTGGAAACCGTAATAAGAGGAAAAAACAATTTCAATAGCGTTGAAATTAGGACTCGGCGACGCCGGAATCGCGGCAGTCTCGCCGAAATGTCGCCGAGACTTTGGTCCCAAAGTTTCTACGGCGTTGAAATTGCGGAGCGAACGGGGACAGATGCAGCACGCTAGCGAGAAAGCCGGCGACTCGCGGGGCCCCGCCGGCCGCCGAGGCGAGGTGCGCCAACGCCTTATCGACGCAGGCCGGGAGCTGTTTACGGCCAAAGAGTTTTCGGCGGTGACCCTGCGCGAGGTGGCGGCCCGTGCCGAGTGCGACGCCGGGCTGATCAACTATTACTTCGGCGGCAAGTCCGGCCTCTTCCGCGAGGCGATGTCACTGCCACAGGACCCGATCGAAGTCATCCACGAGGCCTTCGGCGACGTCCGGCCCGGAACCGGCGAGCGCGTCTGCCTCGCCGTCATGAAGCTCTGGGAAGAGTCGACCGTCCAGTCCTACGTGAAGATCTACGGCTCCTCGATCCTCTCCACCGAAGACACCTTCGCAATGTTCTCCGGCTGGGTGGAAACCGAGATGCTCCAGCCGATGGCCGAGCAGCTGCCGGTGACCAACCCGATGCTCCGCCTCGAGCTCGCATTCGGGCAGGTGATCGGCCTGTGCTCCGCGCGTTACATCTTCGCCCGCGAGCCGCTGGCCTCACTCCCCCGCGAGCAGGTGGCGCAAATCTACGGCCCCCTCGTCGACGCCGTCATATTCGGCAAGCTGCCCGCCAAGAACTGAAGCCGCTGATAACTGAGCAGCCGAAAACTGACCGGCCAAGCACTGACTACGCAATCGACCGCGCGCACCACGCCTTCACGTTGGCGCGGCCCATTTCCTCGTAGACTGCACCTAGGCCGTCAGAACCGACTCGAGAGGACCGCCATGATTGAACTTGCAAGCGCCGCGTCGCCCGAACTTGAGGACGCCTTCCAGCGGCTGATCCCCCAGCTCTCGTCGAGCTCCGCGCCAATGGACATCGAACAGCTCGAGGACTACCTTTCCCAGCAGTCGATTGACTTGATTCTGTTCCGTGGCGACGACGGCGACATCCAGGGCATGCTCACCCTCGTCACCTTCACCATTCCCACGGGCGTGCGCGCGTGGATCGAGGACGTCGTCGTCGACGACGCCGCGCGCGGCAAGGGCGCGGGCATGCAGCTTGTTGAGGCCGCGCTCGAATTGGCGCACAATCGCGGTGCAAAGACCGTGGATCTCACGTCGCGCCCCTCGCGCGAGGCCGCGAATCGCCTCTACCAGCGCGCCGGGTTCGAGCAGCGCGAGACGAACGTTTACCGCCACTCCGGTAAGTAATTCGGGTAGCGCGGGCGGAGTTAGCTCCGATCGATGTGCCGCAGGACGTGTTCGGCGAACATGTCGGGGTGCGCATCGTGCCAGCGGTGCCCGCACCCATCCATGAGTCCGTGAATGAGCACAACATCCTGCGTGGCGTGGTTAGCTACCATCGCACCACCTCCTATCGCTGAGGTTCAAGCAAGGCGGGAAGGTCATCCCTTCCCGCCTTGCTTATTGACCTTAACCAGCGCGACCGTGAGCTTTAGTAGTCACCCACCATGGTGGTCACGTCGAGAGCCGCGTTCAGCGTCTCCTCATCGATCTCGCCGCGCTCGACGAAGCCGAGATCAATCGCCGCCTCCTTGACGGTCATGTTCTCAGCCACAGAGTGCTTCGCGATCTTGGCAGCGTTCTCGTAGCCGATGTGGCGGTTAAGCGGCGTGACGATCGACGGCGAAGACTCAGCCAACTCAAGCGCACGCTCGCGGTTTGCCTCGAGGCCATCGACGGTCTTGGTGGCGAGAACCTCGCACACGTTTCCGATGATGTTGATCGACTCGAGCAAGTTCTGCGCCATCACCGGTAGCATGACGAGCAGGTCGAAGTTGCCCTGTGCACCGGCGAACGCGATCGCCGCGTCGTTGCCGATCACCTGAGCGGCAACCATGACAGTCGCCTCAGGAACAACCGGGTTCACCTTGCCCGGCATAATCGACGAGCCAGGCTGGAGGTCCGGCAGGTGCAGCTCGCCGATACCGGCGCGTGGGCCCGAGCCCATCCAGCGCAGATCGTTAGCGATTTTCACGAGCGACACGGCCACAACGCGCAGCGCCCCCGACGTCTCCACGAGCGAATCCTGAGCAGCCTGCGCCTCGAAGTGGTTCGCGGCCTCAACGAACGGCAGCCCCGTGTTCTCGGCGATCAGCTCGATGACGCGCTGCGAGAAGCCTTCCGGGGTGTTGATGCCAGTGCCCACCGCGGTACCGCCAAGAGGCAGCTCTGCGAGGCGCTTTTCCGTGTCCTTCACGCGCTCGATGCCGTAGCGAATCTGCTGGGCGTAGCCGGAGAACTCCTGGCCGAGCGTGATCGGCGTGGCGTCCATCAGGTGGGTACGGCCAGCCTTGACCACGTCCTTCCACTCCTTCGCCTTGCCATCGAGCGAGGCCAGAAGCGTTTCCATCTTCGGGTACAGGTTGTCGCGCAGCGCGGCGAGCGCCGCAATGTGAATCGACGAGGGGAACACATCGTTCGACGACTGCGAGGCGTTGACGTGGTCGTTCGGATGGACGTCGAGGTCATCGGTCGAGGCGAGGGTCGCAATCACCTCGTTCGTGTTCATGTTCGACGACGTGCCCGAACCGGTCTGGAACACGTCGATCGGGAAATGGTCATCGTGCTTGCCTGCGATGATCTCGTCCGCGGCCGCAACGATCGCGTCCTTACGGGCGTCGTCGATCACGCCGAGCTCGTTGTTCGCGATCGCAGCCGCGCGCTTGATCTGGCCAAGCGCGTGGATGTGCGGAGGCTCAAGCGTCTTGCCCGAGATCGGGAAGTTCTCCACAGCGCGCTGGGTCTGCGCGCGGTAGAGCGCGTCCTTGGGAACCTTTACTTCGCCCATCGTGTCATGTTCGATGCGGTACTCAGTCATAACTCTCCTTTGAAGAATTGCGGTAGAAACTAAACTCACTTCATTGTGCCCGACTGCGCGACTCGGCGCACCAATCACAGCACAATTCTACTCCCCACACTCACGTGCTCTATAGGCGCTTGTGCCCTGTCCGGTGCGCGAGACTCCTCCCGGGGCATTCGGCCCCGGCCCGGCTTACATCCCTACCGAGACGAGCACGCGCTGGAACTCCTTGAGGTCGGAATATCCCGTCATCGCCATCGCGTGGCGAAGCGCGCCCGTGAAGTTCGTCAGGCCATCGGCGCTGGTCGACGGACCGTTTATGATCGTCTCCAGATCGGCGACCGTCCCAACTTCCACGCGCTCGCCGCGTGGCAGATCCTTGTGATACACCTCGGCGCCCCAGTGGTATCCGCGCCCGGGCGCCTCCGTCGAGCGCGCCAGCGCGGTGCCGAGCATGACGCCGTCGGCGCCACACGCAATGGCCTTGACCAGATCGCCGGACGTCGAGACCTGGCCGTCCGCCACCACGTGCACGTACCGGCCGCCCGTCTCATCCATGTACTCGCGCCGCGCGGCCGCGACGTCCGCCACCGTCGTCGCCATAGGAACAGCGACGCCGACCGTGCGGCGGTTCGCCGTCGTCGCCCCTCCGCCAAACCCGGCAAGAACGCCGGCCGCGCCCGTGCGCATGAGGTGGAGCGCGGCGGTATACGACGCGGCGCCGCCGACGACGACGGGCACGTCGAGTTCGTAGATGAAGCGCTTGAGGTTGAGCGGTTCGCGGTTGGAGGACACGTGCTCGGCCGAGACGGTGGTGCCGCGAATGACGAACAGGTCCACGCCCGCGTTGACCACGGTGCGCCAGTGTTCCTGCGTGCGCTGGGGCGACAGCGCTCCGGCCACAATCTGGCCCGACTCGCGAATCTGATTGAGGCGTTCCTGAATGAGCTCGCCCTTGACCGGCTCGCGGTACAACCTTTGCATGAGCGCCGTGGCGGACTCGGCCGGCTCGCGGGCAATCTGCTCGAAGATCGGCTCGGGATCCTCATAGCGCGTCCACAGACCCTCGAGGTCGATGACGCCCACGCCGCCCATTTCGCCGATCTTGATGGCGGTTGCCGGGGAGGTTACGGAATCCATCGGAGCGGAGAGGATAGGGATGTCGAGCAGCGAGGCATCGAGCTGCCACGAAATCGAGACGTCCGTGGCATCGCGGGTTCTCCGAGAGGGAACCACGGAGATGTCATCGAAGGAGTAGCCGACCCTAGCGCGCTTGCCGCGTCCAATTTCCGTTTCACTCACGCCCCCTACTCTATCGCCTTGGCCACGACCTCGCGGGCAGCTGGGGATAGGTTCGCCGTTTGCACAACGGGCGTTTTAGACTGAGGTGCAATCTACTAGGAGGCGATATGTGGACTTCCCTTCCCCGAGCGGGATTCGATACGGAGACCACGGGGATTAACGTCCTCGACGACCGCATCGTGACCGCGGCCGTGGTGATTCAAGACGGCGATCGCGAGGAGCGCTACACGTGGCTCGCCGATCCGGGCGTGGAGATTCCCGACGGCGCCGCCGCGATTCACGGGGTGACCACCGAGAAAGCTCGGCGCGCTGGGCGCCCGATCGTGGAGGTTCTCGAGGAGATCGCGCAGGTTCTGGAACGCCATATGGCCGGTGGAAATCCGGTGGTTGCCTACAACGCCTCGTACGATTTCACGCTGCTCGAAAACGAGCTTGCTCGCCACGGGCTACCCACCATGGCGCAGCGCTTGGGAGGCAGGGTTTATCCCGTTATCGATCCGTACTTCCTCGATCGGCACGTCGACCGCTATCGCAGGGGCAAGCGCACACTTGCCCACATCGCGGCACATTATGGCGTGCCGGCCGACGAGACGTTCCACGACGCCGAGGGAGATGTGCGCATGACGCTGCGCGTGCTGGACGCGATCCTTGAGCGGTTCCCGAATCTGGGCGTGACGCCGCTCGACGTGCTCGAGAACGACCAGCGGGTGGCTTACAACGAGTTCATGGACTTCATCTCACGCCGCTATCCGCGCGCGTCCGGCGAGCCGCGCGGGTGGCCGGTTCCCAGCTGATCGAGAGGCTTAGTTCTTCGACGAGTAGTTCGGCGCCTCTGTGGTCATCTGGATATCGTGCGGATGCGATTCGCGCAGGCCAGCAGCCGTAATGCGGACGAAGCGGCCGTTGTCCGTCAGCTCCTGAATCGTGCGCGCGCCGGTGTAGAACATCGTCTGGTGCAAACCGCCAAGGAGCTGGTAAATCACCGAGCCAAGCGGGCCGCGGTACGGCACCTGACCTTCGATGCCCTCCGGAATGATCTTGTCATCCGACGTCACATCTGCTTGGAAGTAGCGGTCCTTCGAGTAGGACACGCGCCCGCGCGAGCTCATCGCGCCGAGCGACCCCATGCCGCGGTACGACTTAAACTGCTTACCGTTGACGAACACGAGTTCGCCCGGAGATTCGGCGCAGCCCGCCAGCAGCGAGCCCAGCATGACCGTTGATGCACCTGCCGCGAGCGCCTTGCCGATGTCGCCCGAGTACTGGAGTCCGCCATCGGCAATGAGCGGGATACCCGCGGGCTTGCACGCTTCGGATGCCAGCTGAATTGCCGTAATCTGCGGGACGCCGACGCCCGCCACGACTCGGGTGGTACAAATCGATCCCGGGCCAACGCCGACCTTCACAGCATCCACTCCGGCGTCGATGAGCGCCTGAGCGCCTTCTCGCGTTGCCACGTTTCCGCCGATCACGTCAACATTGTCAAAACGCGAATCGCTCTTAATGCGTTTGATCATCTCGAGCGCCAGCTTCGCCTCGCCGTTTGCCGTATCAACCACGAGCACGTCCACACCGGCCTCAGCCAGCGCCTCGGCGCGCTCCCATGCGTCGCCCCAGTAACCGATCGCCGCACCCACGCGCAGACGGCCACCCTCATCCTTCGTTGCGTTCGGGTACTTTTCCGACTTGGTGAAATCCTTGACCGTGATCAGACCAGCCAGCCGACCGTCGTCGTCGATCAAGGGAAGCTTTTCAACCTTGTTCTTGCGCAGTAGTTCTTGCGCCTCGTCGCGCGTGGTGCCCACGCCGGCCGTCACGAGCGGCATGGGGGTCATCGCCTCCGAAACCTTCATGGTCTGCCACTGCGACTCGGGGATGAAGATCAGGTCGCGGTTCGTGATGATGCCGAGCAGCTTGTCGTCCTCGTCAACCACCGGCAGACCCGAGATCTTGTACTGGCCGCACAGCTCGTCCCATTCCTGGATGGTGGCGTCCGGGCTGATCGTCACAGGGTCCGAGACCATGCCGGACTCCGAGCGCTTCACCACCCGCACCTGATGCGCCTGATCCTCGATCGAGAGGTTGCGGTGCAAAATGCCGAGGCCGCCCTGGCGCGCCATCGCGATCGCCATCTGCGACTCGGTCACCGTGTCCATCGCGGCCGACAACAGGGGCACCCTCACGCTGATATTGCGCGTCAGCGGCGAGGTCGTGTCTACCTCGGAGGGCACAACATCAGTTGCCCCGGGCAGAAGGAGAACGTCATCATAAGTCAAGCCGACAAGGCCAAAAGGATCTGTACTCACGCTCCCATCCTAAGCCCGCCCCGCTCGCCCACCCAAGGGTGTCCGCATAGACTCACATCCGCCCTAAGCACAGCTCAGGCGCGGGCTACTCGGCGGCGAGATCTTTTCGCGAATGATTTTCAAAGTGTGAAATAGGACTATTCCAAAAGAGGGGATTCTCCGATAACCTCTATGTGTGTTTCGGGCCGAATCCCTTCAACGCTGATTGCGGATTTGGTAAAACGCCCGCGAGGGCATGGTGAGGACGTGATTGTGGTAGCTCGCATCAAAGATGTGCAGGGCGCACTCGTAGATTTTTGGGATTGGCAAGCTCTGGGATCGTGCAACACGATGGATCCAGAATTCTTCTTCCATCCGGAGGGCGAACGAGGTGGACCACGCAGGCGTCGCATCGAGCGTGCCAAGCGGATCTGCCAGTCGTGCCCAGTATTGGACGAGTGCCGCGAGTACGCGCTGGCTCACCGCGAGCCGTATGGCGTCTGGGGCGGAATGTCAGAAGAGGAACGCACCCGCGAAAACAGCAAGCGCAGGCGCTCCAAGGCTTCATAAGGCTTCGTGAGGTTTCACAGAGTCTTCACATTCCTCTTGAGCCGGCTCTCCCGTTCCCCCTTCTAGCGGAAGTCGGTTACCTAGCGAAAGTCGATCCGCCTCGCCGCTCGGCGAATCCTCCTTCCAGCCCACCGCACCAGCCTGCGCTCTTCCAGCTATCCCGCTCGCAATCGAGCACGTTCCCGTCTTGCTGACCTGGCTCATTCCTGACGATCCATCCCGCTGAGACGCCGTAATACTGCCTCAAAAAA